>NZ_JBEXRZ010000178.1:0-14848 GCF_040613325.1 Streptomyces sp. NPDC006283
AAGCGCGGATGAGCGTTCACTGCGGGACTCCGTACACCGTCATCAGGGACTTCATGCTGCCGGGCAGCTCCGGCCTCGCCGGCGGCCGACGCGCGGGGCCTGCGGCACCGCCCCGGCACGGCCGGGCGCCATGGCCCCTCCGCCCCCGCCTCCGGCCCGGCCGGGTGCCCCCGGTCCGCCGACGCCGCGCGGGCATGATGCCGGGCCCTCGGTCCTTCGGCCCCTAACCCCGGCACGGCCAAGCCTTCGGTCTTCCCGACCGACGCCGGGTTCCCTCGGTCCGTCGACGCCGCGCGGGCATGAGGCGGGTCCTCGGTCCTTCGGCCACTGCCCTGGCACAGCCAAGCCTTCGGTCTTCCCGGCCGACGCCGGGTGCCCCTTGGTCCGCCGACACCGTGCGGGCATGAGCCCAGGCTCTCGGTCCTTCGGCCCCTAGCCCCGGAACGGCATTGGCCCTCCCGGTCACCGCAGGCGTGAGGCCAGGTGACCTCGGTCCTCTGGCACGGCGCGCGCGGGCATGAGGTTGGGCCCTCGGCCTCCGGCCACCGCCCACGGCACGGCCGAGCGCCATGGGTCCTCCGACCACCGCGCAAGTGGGAGGCAGGGGTCCCTCGGCCCTGCGGCCAGCCACCCCGCACGGCCGGGTGCCCTCGGTCCTTCGGCACCGCGTGCCTGAGGCCGCGCCTCAGTCCTCCGACACCGCGTACGCCTCCACCGAGAACAGGGAGTAGCCGAAGTCGGTCACCCGCTCGTCGCCCTGCACGCGGATGAAGCGGGTGTCCTTCGCGTCCATGCCCACGGACTCACGTCCGCCGCCGCCGTCCGTCACCGTCGCCGCGGTGCGCCAGACCTTGCCGTCCGCGGAGACCTGTATGCGGTACCGCGTCGCGTACGCCTCCTGCCAGTGCAGCACCACCTGGCCCACCCGGGCCGGACCGGCCAGTTCCACCTGCCACCATGCGCTTGGACCCAGCGGTGAGGCCCAGCGGGTCGTGGCGTCGCCGTCGACCGCGGCGGCCGCCGGATAGTCGGGCGTCTCGTCCCCGGACGACGAGGCCTTCGCCCCCTCGGCGCGTGCCAGGTCCGCCCCGGCGGTGCGCGGGAAGGCCCGCACGGTGAGCGTGCGCTCCTGCCCGGCGAAGGACACCGGCACGTGGTACTCACCGGCCGGTGTGTCCTTGGGGACCGACACCTCCACGGGGACGGTCGTGCGCAGCCCGCGCGGCACCGTCGTCTCCTTCGGGACGCTCACCTTGATGCCCGCCGGGGCCTTCGCGGTGAGGGCGCCGCGCACTTCCGCCGGGCGCTGCGCGGTCAGCCGGACCTGGGCACGCTGCGGACGGCCGCCGATCTGGGCGCTGGTCGTCCGGCGTACGAGATCGAGCCCGGCCGCCGGTTCGTCCGCGAACCACGGCACCAGGGACTTCACGGCCACGTCGCCGCCGTCGGCGGTCGTCACGCGTATGGCGTCGACCCGCAGTCCCTTCGCGTCGGCCTGTGTCCAGCCGCCCGCCGCCAGCGGTCCCAGCGAGCGCCAGCCCTGGCCGGGCACATGCGCCTCGAGCCGGCCCGCGGACTCGGCGGAGCGGGGCGCCCCGGTCGCGGGGGCGGTCATCGCGGTCACTGCTGTGAGCGGCCGGGGCCGTTCCAGGCGCACGACGTCCTCGCCGGGCTTGCCGGCGGCGGCCTGGTCCGCTCCCGTCCAGGTCCGCGACTCCTTCACGGCCCGGTCCAGGAACGGCGTCAGCACGCCCTTGCCGACCGTGGCCCGGCTCTCTCCCACGGCCGTGCGCAGCGGCTCCAGGGCCAGCGAGGCGCGCCATGCCGCTTCGCCGTCGCCGCGGGCCTGGGCCTGCAGCATGTCCACCGCCAGTTCGCCGGCCTGCCCGTAGCGGGCCAACTGGCTGAGCCAGGGCCGCACTTCGACGGCAAGTCGCCCGTCGGCGATCTCCGAGAGCCGGTCCGGCGAGTGGCGCATCACCGTGAACGCCGCGCGCAGAGCCGCCGCAGCGCGGTCCCTCGCCTTGGTGTCCGAGGTGGTGCGCGAGCGCCAGAACTCGTCCAGCAGCGGACGCAGATACGCCGACTCGGCGTCGGGACTCAGTATCGAGGACGCGTCGTTGCCGGCGAGGGCGAGCAGCGCCTCCCGGGCCTTCGCGTCGCCGCCCGCCAGGTCGTCCAGCGCGGCCTGCCACGACTGCTCCGGCCGGTAACCCTTCGGGTTCCAGGCGTAGTCGGCGGCGGTGAACAGGGGGATGCGGGAGGCGGCGGCCTGCTCCATGGCGTTGGCCAGGAGCGCCGCCGAACCGGTCGCCACGGCGGGCTCCCGGCCGGTGTACGGGCCGAGGAAGATCCGGTCCTGGGCGTAGTCGTTGACGGGGTAGTTGTCCATGGTGACCAGCGGATGCTCGAAGGCGTCCCGCGCGCCCGCGAGTTCACGGCCGGTGATGGTGCGCGGCACCACGCCGACGCCGGTCCATGCCACGCGGACCCTGCCGTCCAGCTGCTTCGCGAGCGCGCGCCGGTAGTCGGTGGCGCCCTCCTGGTAGAACTCGGTCGGCATCACGGACAGCGGCTCCGCGCCAGGATGGCGCTCGGCCAGGTGACGCGCCAGCTGCCCGGCGACCCGCGCGTGCGCCTTCGCCGCGGCCTCGGGTCCGGAGCCGAAGGTCTCCGCATCCCTGGAGCAGTGCCACTCGCTGTAACTGACGTCCTGGAACTGCAGCTGGAAGGAGCGGAATCCCAGCGCCCACATGGCGTCGATCTTCCGCGTCAGCGCCTTCACGTCGGCGTCGTCGGCCAGGCACATCGACTGCGCGGGCGCGACGGCCCAGGCGAGGGTGACGTGGTTCTGGCGTGCCCGCTCGGCCAGTTCGCGGAACTCGGCGCGCTGCGCCGCCGGATAGGGGTCGCGCCAGCGGGCCTGCCGGAAGAGGTCGTCGCCGGGGGCGTAGAGATAGCGATTCTGCTTGGTCCGACCCATGAAGTGGAGCTGCGCCAGGCGCTGCTCACGGTCCCAGGGCTGCCCGTAGAAGCCTTCCGTCATGCCGCGCACGGCGGTCCCCGGCCAGTCGCGCACGACGACGCCCGCGACGGTCCCTTCGTCCGTGCCGTTCGCCACGAGTTGACGCAGCGTCTGCACACCGTGGAACAGGCCGTCCTCGCCGACGCCGTCGATCGCGACCGTGTCACGGTCCGCGACGCGTCCGACGGCGAGCCGGTAGCCGCCGGAGGGCAGGTCGGCGCGCTCTGGCGCGCGCAGGGCGCGCAGCGCCGACTGGGCTTCGCCGCCGCCGAGATGCACGACCGGGCCGCGTCCGGGCAGTGCGGTGTGCACGGTCCGAACGCCGGCGGCGCGCAGTGTCTCCCGCAGGAGTTCGACCGCGTACGGGTCGGCTGAGGGGGCGGCGACGACGGTCGCCTCGTCGCCGAGCCGCACGGCGTCGCCCTGCGCGCGCAGCGTCTGGGGACGCGGCCACACGGCGGGCAGCGCGGAGTCGGTTTTCGGGTCCTGTGCGGTGCCTGCGGGGGAACCGGGTTCCTGCGGCTGTACGGGCGCGCCGTACGCCCCGCCCGCCCCGCCCAGCAGGCTGCCGATGACGGCGACCGCGACCGCTGCCGCCGTACGCCTCCTCGCCCCGAGCCGCACGGCTGTCTCCCCTCGTGTTCCCCGCCATTCCGGTCGGTTTCGAGCCCACCACCACCACCGTCGGAGTGTCAATGTGCGTGGCCGTTGTGCACCTTTTGCCTGCGGTGGTGAATGATCGGAGGCAACTGGCGGACGGGGAACGGAATGTGACACAGAACACGTTGACGGATCGAGTACGTCTGCGGTCGCGCCCGCTGGGTAGGGCTGCTGTAACCCCTCACATCCCATGGGAGTGATCAACGTGGCCGCATCCGCGCACCTGCTGCTCTCCGCCCTGTCCAAACAGGTCCCGGGCCAGATTCCCGGCCGGCTTCCGGGTCGGCGCAAACCGGCTCAGGCCGCCTGCCCGCTCGCCCCTGAGGTCCCGCTGACCAGCGAGCCGCCGCTCGCCTACGACGCGCCCCTCACGAGCGAGCCGCCGCTCGCTCACGCCGCCCCCCTCACCAGCGAGCCGCCGCTCGCCGACATCGCGCCCCTCACGAGCGAGCCGACCGCCCACGGCACGGCGGGCGGTACGGAGTCGCCAGGGGTCTAAGGAGTCCGCATGGCCCTTGCCCGGCTTGCCGAGCTGCACGGAGTCGCCACCACGTTCGCGCCTGCCAAGGGCGTCACCGTCGCAGTCCCGGACGCCACCGTCGTGGCCGTACTCGCCGCGCTGGAGATCGACGCGTCCACGCCGCAGGCGGTACGCGCCGCGCTCGACCGCGCCGAGCAGGCGGCCGCGGAGCGGCTGCTGCCGCGGACGGTGGTTCTGTGGCGGGGGCCCGACGACAGCCTTGCCGTCCCGCCGCACCTCGCCGGCCTCCCGGCCGGCACCGCGCTGCGGGTGACCACGGAGTCGGGCGACGCGCTCACCTGGACGACCCCGCCGTCGCCCGGCCCCACCACCGCGGGCCGCCCCCGCCCGGACACGAGACCCGAGCCCCCGCGAGGCGCCCCGGACCGGCCGGGTGCGGCCGAGGAGCCCGAGGCGGCCGGCGGCCCCGAGACGCGCTGGTCGCGACTGCCCCTGGGCGTGCACCGGCTGTACGCAGAGGCGGTCGACGGACGCACCGCAGACGCCGCCCTCGTCGTCGCCCCGGACGAGGCGCCCGCGCCCGAGGGGCGCGCGTACGGCTTCCTGGTCCAGCTCTACTCGCTTCTCTCCGCCCGGTCCTGGGGCATGGGGGACCTCGGTGATCTCGCGGAGCTCGCCACCTGGTCGGGGCGGTCGCTCGGCGCATCCTTCGTTCAGGTGAACCCGCTGCACGCCGGCGTACCGGGCGCCCCCAGCGACCCCTCCCCGTACCGCCCCTCCTCCCGCCGTTTCCCCGACCCCGTCCATCTGCGGATCGAGGACGTCCCCGAGTACGCGTACGCGGACCCGGCCGCCCGGCAGCGGCTGGAGGAGCTGCGTGAGGAGGCGGCCCGGCTGCGCGAATCGGTGCTGGCCAAAGGCGCGTTGATCGACCGGGACGCGGTCTGGGAGCTCAAGCGCGAGGCGCTGGAGATCATTTACCGCATCCCGCTCGGCCCCGGACGCCGCGCCGCCTACGACGACTTCCTCGCCGAGCAGGGCAGGGCGCTGGAGGACCACGCCACCTGGTGCGCGCTCGCCGAGGTCCACGGCTCCGAATGGCACGGCTGGCCGGCCGGGCTGCGCGACCCGCGTTCGCCGGAGACGGCGGCGGCGCGGAGCGCGCTGAAGGACGGGGTCGACTTCCACAGCCGGCTGGTCTGGCTGGCCGACGAGCAGCTGGCCGCCGCCGGGCGTGCGGCGCGCGAGGCCGGCATGGCCGTCGGCATCGTCCACGACCTCGCCATCGGCGTGCATCCGGGCGGGTCCGACGCCTGGGCGCAGCAGGACGCGTTCGCCGCGGGAATGTCGATCGGCGCCCCGCCCGACGCGTTCAACGCACACGGCCAGGACTGGGGCCTGCCGCCGTTGCGTCCCGACGCGCTCGCGGCGTCCGGCTTCGCCCCGTTCCGCGGACTGCTGCGCGGCATCCTGCGCAACGCGGGCGCGCTGCGCATCGACCATGTAATGGGCCTGTTCCGACTGTGGTGGGTGCCGGTCGGCAGCCCTCCCACCGAAGGCGCCTATGTGCGTTACGACGCCGAGGCGATGCTCGCCGTCCTCGTGCTCGAGGCGCACCGCGCGGGCGCCGTCGTCATAGGAGAGGACCTCGGGACGGTCGAGCCGGGCGTACGGGATGCCCTCGCCCGGCGGCGCGTGCTCGGCACCTCCGTGCTCTGGTTCGAAAGGGACTGGGACGGCGACGGACTGCCGCTGCCGCCTTCGAGGTGGCGCGAGGGGTGCGTGGCCACCGCCACCACGCACGACCTGCCGTCCACGGCGGCCCGGCTGACCGGAGGACATGTGGAGCTGCGCCACCGGCTCGGTCTGCTGGCCCGCCCCCTGGAGGAGGAGCGCACCGAGGAGACGGCCGACGTCACCGAGTGGCTCGGGGTGCTCGCCCGCCTCGGTCTGCTGCCGGAGGGCGCGGGCGACGAGGAGGGTGGCATCCGGGCCGTGTACCGCTTCCTGCTGCGCACGCCCGCGCGCATGGTCGGCATCTGGCTGCCGGACGCCGTGGGCGACCGCCGCCCGCAGAACCTGCCGGGGACGTGGGACCAGTATCCGAACTGGCGGCTGCCCGTCTCCGACGCCGAGGGTCGCCCCATGAGCCTGGAGGAGCTGGCCGCCTCGCCCCGCTTGCACCGGTTGATGGCGGTCTTCGGTGCCCGTACGGCACCCCCGGACGCGCGGCCGTCATAGCCGTTCGCTACGTTGGGGACCGTGGACAAGAAGAACGCCTTGCGCGCCGGCGCCGTCGCGGCCGGTACGACGCTGATGATGCTGCTCATGTCGTCCCCGGCGCTTGCGCTCACCCCGGACGACGGCGACGACCCGGGTCCCGGCCTGAGCGTGGCCGAGACCATCGGGCTCTACGTGGTGGCGCCGATCGCCCTTTTCGTGGTGATCGCCGGCCTGGTGATGGTGCTCGACAAGTCCAGGAAGCAGAGCTGACGCAGGGCTGATCCGGCCTTCCGGCGCCCCGGGTGCGTGACGCACCCGGGGCGCCTTTGTCATGCCCCGATGCCTCATCGTTCGGATCTGCTTCAAAGAGTCGTCGAAAACATTCGATGGACCTGATGGTTCCTCGGGTGTGACGGTTGATCCACACGCCGGCGATGCCCTGTGGAGGGCGGAGGAGACAAAGGATGACCGTGACGACAACCGCGACCACGACCGGCACGGCAGGCGCCGGGAGCGGGGACCCGGCCCGTGGCAGAGACCGGTGGGTGCGCGGCGCCGTCGGGCCCGGACTGCTGCTCGCCGCCGTCGCGACACTCGTCTGGTCGGGGAGCTTCGTCACCTCCCGTGCACTGCACGACTCCGTGCCGCCCGTCCAGGCCGCGTTCTGGCGCTGGATCGTCGCGATCGCGGCCGTCGCACCGTTCGCCCTGCGGCAGACCTGGCGGCAGCGCGCTCTGATCCGACGCCACTTCGGATTCCTCCTCGCTGCCTCCCTCCTCGGCGTCACCGTCTACAACACCCTCGTGAACCAGGCGGGACTCACCACCTCCGCGGGGAACATGGGCATGATCATGGCCGCCTCGCCCGTGGTCATGGCCGTGTACGAGCGCCTCGGCGGCACCCGGCTGGGTGCCCGCCGTGTCGCCGGCATCGCCGTCGCCTGCTGCGGCGTGCTGCTGCTCGTCGGCGACGGGTCCCTGGCCTTCGACTTCACCCCCGGCGATCTGTGGATGTTCGCCGCGGCGCTCAGCTTCGGCTCCTACAGCGCGCTGCTGCGCCGCCGTCCGGCCGAAGTCGAGGGGCCCGTCCTGCTGTTCACCACGTTCGTGCTCGGAGCGCTGATGCTGCTGCCCGCGTTCGCGGTCAGCGTGGCGCTGCAGGGCGGCTTCGAGCCGACGGCAAGCACCGTCGGACCGCTCGTGTACGTCGGCGTCTTCTCCTCGGCCGTCGCGTTCTTCGCCTGGAACAGGGCGATCGCCCTGATCGGTGCCGCCGGAGCGGGAGTCGTGTACTACCTGCAGCCCGTCTGCGTGGCTCTGCTGTCGTACGCACTCCTGGGCGAGACGATGGGGGCGGCGCAATTCGTGAGCATGACGCTGATCCTCGGGGGCGTGATGCTGGGTGCTGCCGGGCGGTCGGACGGCACGCGGGAACGAAGGCGGCAGACCGCGGCCGGATAACGTGCCGGGCATGACCGAGTGGGACTTCAGGAAACTCCGGATTCTGCGCGCCCTGAGCGAACGCGGAACCGTCACGGCCACGGCAGAGGCGCTGCTGATGACCCCCTCGGCGGTGTCGCAGCAGCTGTCGAACCTGGCCAAGCAGCTCGGGGTGCCGCTGCTGGAGGCGCACGGACGGCGGGTGCGGCTCACCGACGCGGCCGCTGTGGTGCTGCGGCACGCCGACGCGGTGTTCGCGCAACTCGAGCGTGCCGACGCCGAGTTGGCCGAGTACGTCCGGGGTGAGGTGGGCGTGGTGCGGGTGGGTGCGTTCTCGACGGCCGTGCCCGCGCTGCTGGTTCCGGCCGTACGGGGGCTGCGCGAGGCCCATCCCGGGGTGGAGGTCCGGGTCCGGGAGGCGGAGGCGGCCCAGGCGTACGAACTGCTGTCGTCCGGCCACGTGGATCTGGCGCTGTCCCTCGCGGCGCACGCGCCGACGGCCCGTGACCCCAGGTTCGCGCTGGTGCCGCTGCTCGCCGATCCGCTGGACGTGGCGCTGCCCGCCGGGCATCCACTGGCGGCGTCGGAGGATCTGCGGCTGGCGGACCTGTCCGGCGAGCCGTGGATCTTCGGCGGCAGCGGGCCGTGGTCCGAGATCACGCTCACGGCGTGCGAGGCCGCCGGCTTCGTACCGGAACAGGCGCACTCCGCGGCCGGCTGGACGGCGATCCTGGCGATGGTGGAGGCGGGGATGGGAGTGGCGCTCGTTCCCCGCATGGCGGCGGAGCGGCGGGACGGGGTCGTGATGCGCGCCCTCGGGAGCGGCCGTGGCGCGGACCGGCCGCGGCGGCATGTGATCGCCGCCGTACGCCGCGGGTCACAGGCGGCGCCGGGCGTGGCCAGGGTGCTGGACGCCCTGCGCGACGCGGCGGCCGCTCGACGGCCGGACTGACGAGTCCGTCCCCGGCCCCGGTGTCGCTCAGGCCCTGTCCGGCGTCGGCGTCCCGTGCCGCGAGCAGCAGGAGAGCAGATCGGGCCACTCGCTCCGCCCGGACTCTGGGCGGAGCGCCGGACTTTGCGCGGGGCGCTGCGCCAGGGCCCGCGAGCCCGGCATGATCCGAACGAGAGGCCCTAGGCGGCACGCCGGGTCGGCGCGCGTCCACGGGCAGCTGTGGCGCCGTCGGCGAGAAGATCCCACCACCAGGAGATGGCCGGGATGTCCAGCGGCTCCGCACTGTCGTCGGTCGGGACGTCCGTGAACACCGACGGCATGCTCGCCGGGTCGTCGGGCGTGGTGTAGCGCACCGAGCTGATGCCCCAGTCCTGAGCGCCGCGTATGAAGCAGCGCAGGCTGTGGAGGTACTGCCGGAGCTGGGGGCTGCCGTGCGCCTCCAGATGCTCGCTCACCCTCGTGAACAGGCACATCACCCGGTCGCGCTGGGAGATCGCGAGGTTCAGCGCCTGGACCGGAGTCAGGCCGCGTTCCTGCTCCAGCACCCGCAGAGCGTTGAGGTAGTAGCCCGCCCCCCGCCGCTCCTTGTGGTGGGAGAAGATGTCGTTGTCCCAGGTGATGACGAAAGAGGCCATTTCGGCCACCGCGCGTACCGCGGTGTGGTCCCGCTCGTGCGGCTGGAGTTCGTACCCGTGGCCCATCTCGAGCATGGGGAGGACCACCGACGTGGCACCGTCGTAGAGGCGCATCAGGGTGTAGTCGTTGAGGTCGGGGACGGTGCCCGCGCGCCGGTGCGCGGCCTCCCACACCACGGAGAAGAAGTACTCCCGCAGCGCGTCCACCCAGCGGGCCGTCTGGCCGGCCGTTCCGTAGCGGTCCACCCGCAGCCGCAGGTCCCGCAGGCCCGCGGCCAGCGGGTCGTCCTTCATCATCGGCGCCTCCGGGTTCTGCGCCACCCGGATCAGTCGGTGCAGAAGACCGGCCAGGTCACCGGGCCGGTACCCGAGCTCGCCTTCCTCGCAGTGGCCGTCGTCGACGCCGAAGAGCCAGAGGATGAAGTCGGCGAGCAGGGAGACGACCTCCTCGCGGCCCTCGGGCAGTATGCGGGCGGAGAACGTACCGATGTCCTGCATGACCAACTTGCCACGCAGTTCTTCGGATCCGATGCGAAACGTTTCCGCCCAGGCCGCCGTCTGGACGTCTATGTCCGCGTGCCGAGGGTGGATCGCCTGCTGGATGGGCGAGAAGAGCGGTGGAACGGTCAGCTCGGGCTCCACTGCGGGCCTGCCTCTCGATGCCGGGTGCCGCGCGTCAACGCCGCTGCCACACGCGCAACTTGCACCTCAGGTGATCAACTACGGGGCATCGTACTCAGCCACCGTGGCCGATCCAATAGGACGAAGTCCGTGCAAAACCGGCCAGGTCCGAACTTTCAGCGGCCGGAACGGAACAAGGACCTCCATGTATCGCGAGGAGGCGGTGTGCACACCGCGGGCAGGACCTCAGCTGCCGCCGCGGGGGTGAACCACCATCGGCATGCGCGTCGGGTGGGCCATGGCGGCGGTGGACTCCTTCGGGGGCTTGCTGCCCGGTACGGGGCGCAGCTTCCAGCGCGGCAGGATGGTGGCCAGGGTGATGGCTGCCTCCATCCACGCGAACCGGTCGCCGATGCACTTGCGGTTGCCGGCGCCGAAGGGCACCACGTGCTCGCGCGGACGCCGGGCGACGTGCTCGGGCAGCCAGCGGTCGGGGTCGAACCGGTCGGGTTCCGCGTACAGGTCAGGGTTCCGGTGCAGGGCGTAGGGGCTGATCAGGACCTCCGTTTCGGCCGGGAGGTGGTAGCCGCCGAGCGTGACCGGCTCGATGGTTCTGCGCATGAGGATCACGACGCCGTGCATGCGGATCACTTCGTCAAGGACGCGAGTGATGCCGGGCAGCTGCGGGATGTCCGCGAAGGTCACGGGCCGGTCCCCCACGGCCTTCTCGATCTCCTCGAGCACCTCCTGCTCGACGTCAGGACGCGCCGCCAGGTGGTGCAGTGCCCAGCTCAGCACCGAGGCCGTCGTCTCGGTGCCGGCGAACAGCATCGTCGTCAGCTCGTCCCGCACCTCCAGATCGGTCAGACCGACCCCCGCGTCGTCGCGCGCGGCCAGCAGCAGTGACAGCAGATCGGTCCGCTCCTGCGGGGCGGATGCCCGCGTCGCGGCGATCACGTCGTCGATGACGCTGCGCATCCGGGCCGCCGAGGTGTCGAACGCGTGCCATATGGGCCAGTTGTCGGTGAACTGCGGGGCCAGCGCCCTGCGCAGCATGTTCTTCAGGATGACCGGCAGGTCCTCGAGGACCGCCTCGACGGCAGGGCGCCCGATGTCGGCGGAGAACAGCGTGGCGGCCAGCGTCTCGATGGCGTGCGTCCCCATCACCTGGTCCACGTCGATGCGCTGCCCCGCGGACCACGAGTCGGCGAGAGCCTGCGCCCGCTCGCTCATCACCTCGGCGTACCCGGCGATCCGCTCCTTGTAGAACATCGGTTGTATCAGCCGCCGGTTGTGCAGGTGTTCCTGGCCGTCCGAGTTGGCGAGACCGTTGCCGACCAGCGGCCGCACACGCTCGAAGAGCCGGCCCTTCCGGAAGGACTTGCCGTGTTTCACCATGACCTCGTTGACCGTGCCGGCACTGGTCACGACCACCATCGGCATGGTGCCGATGTCGAGCCGCAGGACCGGCCCCTCGGCGTGCAGGGCCCTAAGGACGCCCAGCGGATCCCTGAGGAGCCTCGGAACGTGACCGAGCCCTGGAACACGGCCCTTGGCTCGGGGTATGTCTGCCAACGTCACGGCGGTACCTTTCGCGGGACGGAGCACGCGCGGTCACCGACTCGCGATCCGGCGTGTGTCTGAGGACAGGGCGGTGGAGATCAATCCGGAAGAGCAACCGGAATGATCTACGAAGCATCACCGTAGAAGCAGAAGCGCCACTCCACCAGGGCACGGACGCCGGACCGCCGCCTGCGCCACTTCCAAGTGGTGCACGAGCGTCGCCTGCCCGCGGATGCCCGGACGTGCCACGGGGCCCGGCGAGAGGGGTCTCGCCGGGCCCCTCGATGCGGGCGGTCGTGCGGAGTCGGAATTGCCGGAGTGCTGCGGGCAACGCTCGGCGTCAGCGCCCGCGGGGGCCACGCAGGCGCCGGACGTCTCAGCGTCGGAGCAGCGACCGCCACCACGACAGTGCGGGTTCCGCTGCGGGCGCGGCGGCCGGCTGCGGGGCGGGCGTCGCGGCGACGGGCAACGGCTGGGCGGCCGTTGACGGGGGCTGGGGGACCGGGGAGCCGCCCAGGGACCGGGGCCGGGTGAAGCGCACCGGCAGGGCCGAGGGGCGGCTGGTGAGCCAGTTGGCCTGGATGCCGATCTCGGTCTCCGGGACGGCCAGGGTCAGGTCGGGCAGCAGGGCCATGAGCTCGTCGATGCCGGTGTCCGCGATGGCGCGGCCGATGTCGCCGCCCGGGCACTCGTGGGGGCCGCTGCTGAGGGCGAGGTGCGAGCGGTTGCCGTGCATCGGCAAGGCGAGGTCGGGCCGTTGCTCCGGGTCCACGTTGGCGGCGGAGATGCACAGCAGGAGCATGTCCCCGGCCTTGATCTGCTGTCCCGCCAGGACGGTGTCCCCGACGGCCCACCGGCCCGGGACGATGCCGATGCTCGGGGCGTCCCACATGACCTGCTCCAGCGCGTCGGGCAGCGTCATACGGCCACCGGACAGGCTGCCGCGGAAGCGGCGGTCGGTCAGCATCAGCCGCAGTGTGTGGGCGATCAGGTTGACGGTGCCCTGATGGGCGGCGACGAGCACCAGGCGCAGGTGCTCGACGATCTCGGTGTCCGTGAGGCGGGACTCGTGCGCGATCAGGCGCGAGGCCAGATCGTTGCCCGGCTCGGACTTCTTGCGGGTCACCAGGTCCTCGAGGACCTGGGTGACGAGCGCGTTGCTCGCGGCCGCCGTCGCGCTGCCCCGCATCAGGTCGAGCGTCGGTTCCACCAGCGCCGGACCCTCGTCCGGCGCCATGCCGAGCAGACGGCTGACGACCAGCATGGGCAGGGGCTCGGCGTAGTCGCGGACCAGGTCGGCGGTGCCGTCCGCGGCGAAGCGGGCGACGAGCTCGCGGGTGTAGTGGGTGACGAAGCGGCGCATGCCGCGGCGGTTGAAGGTGGCCAGCCCGTCCACCACCGCGCCGCGCAGCCGCGAGTGCTCCTCGCCGTCCGCGAAGACGCACAGCGGCTGCCAGCCCACCATGGGAATCAGGGGAGAGTTCGGCGGCACCTTGTTCTGCTGGAACGCGCTCCAGCGGCGCGAATCCCGCGAGAACTTGGTCGGGGTGCGCATCACCTCGAGGTTCTCGCGGTAGCCGAGCACGATCCAGGCCGGGATGTCCCCGTGCAGCAGGACCGGAGCGACGGGGCCGTACTGCCGGCGCAGCTCCTCGTACAGGCGGGAGGGGTCAGCTGCCTCCGGCAGGCGCCGCAGGCTGTCGGCCGGCATGCCGTGAGCGGGGCAGCCGGGCGGTGGGAGGAGACCGTCGGCGGGTGTCGGGGGTGGGGTCGTCATGACGCCTCCTGCTTCGTGGCGAGGGTCTGGAGGTAGCGCATCAGCGTCATCAGGACGTCACGGCTGGAGCCGCGCTGCCGCGCGTCGCACAGCACGATCGGCACCGACTCCGGCAGGTCCAGCGCGCCGCGCAGCTCCTCGAGGGGGTGACCGGGCGCGTCCGGGAAGGAGTTGACGGCGACCACGAACGGTACGCCGCGCTCCTCGAGCCGGCCGATGACGTCGAAGCTGACCTCGAGCCGGCGTGTGTCGACGAGCACCACGGCGCCCAGCGCGCCCTCGAACAGGCCGCGCCACAGGAACCAGAAGCGCTCCTGGCCGGGGGTGCCGAACAGGTACAG
This sequence comes from Streptomyces sp. NPDC006283, assembly GCF_040613325.1. NCBI lineage: Bacteria > Bacillati > Actinomycetota > Actinomycetes > Kitasatosporales > Streptomycetaceae > Streptomyces > Streptomyces sp. NPDC006283. The sequence continues at coordinate 13,718 of NZ_JBEXRZ010000178.1, forward strand.
CACCAGTTCCTCGTTGATGCTGATGCGGCCGAAGTCCATCGCGACGGTCGTGGAGGTCTTGCGCTCCACGCCCTGGGTGTCGTCGACGCCGACCCCGGCCTGGGTCATCGTCTCCTCGGTCGTCAGCGGCCTGATCTCGCTCACCGAACCGACCAGTGTCGTCTTGCCGACGCCGAAGCCACCGACGATGACCACCTTGACGGCGGCCGTGGCCGTCTCCGGCAGCACGTCCTCGCTCCGTGGGCCCACGGCCTGTTCAGAGCTTCTGAAGTCCATCGATCACTGCCTCAATCAAAGCGCGGTCGGGGAGACGGGCGGCTTGGACGGGTGCGCGGGCCAGCACCTTGTCCTCGGCCATGAGGTCGCTGAGCAGCACGGTCACGACACTCACCGGAAGGCCCAGATAGGCGGAGATCTCGGCCACGGAGAGCGGTGCGTTGCAGATGCGGACGATCGCCGCGTGTTCCGGCTGCATACCGGGTTTGGGCCCCGACCTGGCCACGATCAGTGTGACCAGGTCCAGGGCACTGGGTGCGGAGGAGCCGCTGCGGCCGCCGGTGATGACGTAGAGCCGCTCGGGACTGCTCTCTTCCCAGTCCGCGCCCGCGTCGCTCACGCGGTCTGTCCTTCGTGCCGCGGCGGCGTGCTCAGGTGCTCTCCGATCCGCAGCACGAGATCCCGCATCCGCTGGCCCATCAGCCCGGCGTCGACTCCCTCGTCGGCGAGTACCGCGAGATACGCGCCGGCGCCGGCCGCCATCAGATAGAAGAAGCCACCGTTCATCTCGATGACGACCAGTCGCATCTGCCCGTCGCCGTGCGGCAGTTCGGAGGCCACGGCGGCGGCCAGGGACTGCAGCCCCGCGCAGGCGGCGGCCAGCCGGTCGGCGGTGTCGGTGTCCGCCCCGTACTGGGCCATGCGCAGACCGTCGGCGGACAGGACGACCACGTTACGGGTCTGCGGAACGCCCTCCGCCAGGTCCTTGAGCATCCAGTCCATATTGGTCTGGTTGGACTGCCGCTGAATCATGGCTGCTGGTTCCCCTTGCTTGGCTGGGTGGTGTCACCGGACAGGCCGTTCTGAAACGCGGCCAGCCACATGCCGGGCTGCACCGCCGGTGCGGGGTCGGCC
>NZ_JBEXRZ010000179.1:0-14838 GCF_040613325.1 Streptomyces sp. NPDC006283
CAGATCTTTCCGATCCGATTTCCTCGGTGTGCTTTCCGGCCTTTCGGCCTTCCGGCGTTTCCGACTCTATCAGATCCTTTCGGGCCTGATTCCCAATCAGAGGGGGGTGTCTTCCCGGCTGTTGGGCCGTTCCGACGAGTGAGACTTTAGCGGAATCCTGCCTCCCGACGCTAATCGGGCCGGCGTTCCTTCGAACGCGGATTCCTCATTTCGCAAAAGCACACGAAAGACAGGCGACATGTAATGCCGCTCGCCAGAAGTGGTTCTTGCTGAATGGCTGTCCGGGGCCGACCGGAGTCGGTGCTCACGTCGGACAACTCGGAGAACACTACGGACGGAGGTTCTCGCTGTCAACCTGCGGCCTGCGGGCGTACCCTGAGCCCATGACATCGCGTACGTGCCTCACCCAGTGGTGGGCCGCCTGACGGCGGCCGGCACTCACGTACGCACCCACGGCCGCCGCTTCGGCGGCCGTTCGCGTGTCTCCCTCCGGGAGCCCGGCCGCTGGACGCGGCGGCTTCGACCAGGAGACGGAGAACGAGATGACGCGGATCTTCAGCGGGATCAAGCCGACAGGCCATCTGACCCTCGGCAACTACCTCGGAGCGATGCGCCGGTGGGTCGAGGTGGACCAGCTGCAGGCGGACGCGCTGTTCAGCGTGGTCGATCTGCATGCCCTGACGGTGGAGCACGACCCGGGGCGGGTCCGCAGACTCAGCCGCCAGGCCGCGACGCTGATGCTCGCGGCAGGTCTGGATCCCGAACTCTGCACGATCTTTGTGCAGAGCCATGTGGACGAGCACGCCCGCCTCTCCTACATCCTCGAATGCACCGCGACCGACGGCGAGCTGCGCCGGATGATCCAGTACAAGGAGAAGGGTGCGCAGGCCCGGGCGGCCGGGCAGAGCGTGCGGCTGTCCCTGCTGACGTATCCGGTTCTGATGGCCGCGGACATCCTGGCGTACGGGACCGACGAGGTACCGGTCGGCGAGGACCAGACGCAGCACGTCGAGCTGACGCGTGATCTCGCGGTGCGGTTCAACCAGCGTTACGGGCACACCTTCACCGTTCCGCGGGCGACGCACCCGCCGGTGGCGGCCCGCGTCATGGATCTGCAGGACCCGACATCAAAAATGGGGAAGTCCCATGCAGCGGGGGCGGGCATCGTCTATCTGCTCGACGAGCCCGATGTCGTACGCAAGAAGATCATGCGGGCCGTCACGGACAGCGGGCGTGACGTCGAGTACGACCGGGAGGAACGGCCCGGCGTGGCCAATCTGCTCGAGATCCTGTCGGCCTGCTCGGGACGGAACCCGGGCGAGCTTGCCGGTGCGTACGAGTCGTACGGAGCGTTGAAGAAGGACACGGCCGAGGCGGTGGAGGAGCTGCTGAGGCCGATCAGGAAGCGGCACGCCGAGCTCGCGGCCGATCCGGGACATGTCGACGAGGTACTGAGGAAGGGCGCTGAGCGGGCGAGGGCGATGGCCCGCCCGACGGTCGATGCGGCGTACCGGGCGATCGGTCTGCTGCCGCCCGCCTGAAGCGCACGGGAGACACGCGCGGGACACAGGGTGCGGCCTGCCGTCACGGTTCACGACGGCAGGCCTGCCCCGAAGAGCCGCCTCAGCCGTTTCCGGAGGCGAGCTCGCGGCTGCGGTCGCGCGCCGCTTCGAGGGCGGCGATCAGTGCGGCTCGTACGCCGTGGTTCTCGAGTTCGCGGATGGCGCTGATGGTGGTGCCGGCGGGGGAGGTGACTGCTTCCCGGAGTTTCACAGGGTGCTCGCCGCTGTCGCGGAGCATCACGGCGGCGCCGATCGCGGCCTGGACGATCAGGTCGTGGGCCTGGGCGCGCGGCAGGCCGAGGAGGATGCCGGCGTCGGTCATGGCCTCGACGAGGAAGTAGAAGTATGCCGGCCCGGATCCGGAGAGGGCGGTTGCGGCGTCCTGCTGGGACTCGGGGACGCGGAGGGTCTTGCCGACCCCGCCGAAGATCTCCTCGGCGTGGGCGACGTGCTCCGTCGTTGCGTGGCTGCCGGCAGAGATCACGGACATGCCCTCGTCGACGAGCACGGGGGTGTTGGGCATGACGCGGACGACAGGGGCGCCTGCGGCCAGGCGCTCCTCGATGAAGGAGGTGGTGATACCGGCGGCGGCGCTGATGACGAGGCGGTCGGCGGTGATGTGGGGGCCGAGTTCGTCGAGGAGCTTGCCCATGTCCTGGGGCTTGACCGCGAGGATCAGTGTGTCGGCGCGCTTGGCGGCTTCGGCGTTGGTGACGGGCTCGACGCCGTAGCGGGTGCGCAGCTCCTCAGCGCGGTCGGTGCGTCGAGTGGTGACCAACAGGTTCGCGGGCCGCCAGCCGGCGCGGATCATTCCGCTGAGAAGCGCTTCGCCGATCTTGCCCGTACCGAGGACTGCGACTGTCTGGGTCATGGCTCTGTTCACCTCGCCGGTGGGGATACGTGCGGACATCCTTTCACCAGGGGCTCGGGCGTGCCGTGGTGTCCGAGTGCCGGTACGTGCGCTTGGCTGCGGCCTTGGCCGGGCGGTGGGTGTCAGGCGGTCCGGCGGCGCAGGGTGGCCGCGCCGAGGGCGAGGACGAGCAGGGCACAGGCGGCGACCACCAGGGCGTCCCTGACGAAGTCCCCGGTGACGTCGGGGTTGCGCAGTACTTCGCTCATGGCGTCGACGGCGTAGGACATGGGCAGCACGTCGGAGATGGCTTCGAGGACGGGCTGCATGTTGTCGCGCGGGGTGAACAGGCCGCACAGCAGCAGTTGGGGGAAGATCACGGCCGGCATGAACTGGACCGCCTGGAACTCGGAGGCGGCGAAGGCGGAGACGAAGAGTCCCAGCGCCGTGCCGAGGAGCGCGTCGAGGAGCGCGACGAGGAGCAGTAGCCAGGGCGAGCCGACGATGTCGAGACCCAGGCCCCACAGTGCGAGGCCGGTGGCGAGGACGGACTGGACGACGGCGACGAGTCCGAAGGCGAGGGCGTAGCCGGCGATCAGGTCGGCTTTGCCGAGCGGCATGGCGAGGAGGCGTTCCAGGGTGCCGGAGGTGCGCTCACGCAGGGTGGCGATGGAGGTCACCAGGAACATCGTGATCAGCGGGAAGATCCCGAGCAGCGAGGCGCCGATGGAGTCGAAGGTCTGCGGGCTGCCGTCGAAGACGAAGCGGAGCAGGAACAGCATCACGCACGGCACGAGGATCATCAGGGCGATGGAGCGAGGGTCGTGGCGGAGCTGACGCAGGACGCGTGCGGCGGTGGCGAGGGTGCGGGCGGGGCTCATCGGACGTTCTCCTGAAGGGCGTTGGCGTCGGCCTCGTCGACCAGGTGGAGGAAGGCCTGTTCCACGGTCTCCGAGCGGGTGCGGATGCGCAGGTCGTCCGGGGTGTCCTCGGCGAGGATCCCGCCGTCGCGCATGAGGAGGAGCCGGTGGCAGCGTTCGGCCTCGTCCATGACGTGGGAGGAGACGAGGATCGTCGTGCCGCGTTCGTCGGCGAGGCGGTGGAAGAGGTCCCAGAGGTCGCGGCGGAGGACGGGGTCCAGGCCGACGGTGGGTTCGTCGAGGACGAGGACCTCGGGGGTGCCGAGCAGGGCGACGGCGAGTGAGACCCGGCTGCGCTGACCGCCGGAGAGCCGGCCGGCGAGCGAGTCCGCGTGCGAGGCGAGGTCGACGTCCGCGATCGCCCGGGTGACGTGCTGGTCGCGGGTGTCGCGATGGTGGCGGCCCGGGAGGAGGACGGAGGCGAAGTAGTCGAGGTTCTGGCGGACGGTGAGGTCGTCGTAGACGGACGGCGCCTGGGTGACGTAGCCGATGCGGGAGCGGAGCGCGGCGTCGCCGGCAGGGCGGCCGAGGATCTCCAGGGTGCCGGTGACGTTGGCCTGGGTGCCGACGACCGCGCGCATCAGGGTTGATTTGCCGCAGCCGGAAGGACCGAGGAGGCCGGTGATGCGGCCGGGGAGGACGGTGAAGTCGAGACCGCGCAGGACGGTGCGGTCGCCGCGTACGGCGGTGAGGCCACGGGCCAGGACGGCAACCTCCGAGCAATTCATCATGCGATGAATAATGCGCCCGGGTGTGCGAGCCGTCAAGACTCGCGCCCGGCCACACCTTGACGGGTGCGACCGGGCGCGGGCCGAGGTCGTGTCTTTTGAATGCTGGGCGCTGGACGCCTGGCTGTTGGGTGCCTGACCGTTGGGTGCCTGGCTGTCGGATGCCGGCTGGTCAGCTGCGCTTGGGTCTGCCGCCCTTCGGCCGACGGCCGGCGGGGTTGCCGCTACGGGTGCTGCGCCGCTTCTCGTACTGCTTGAGCGCCGTCTCGTACTCGGCGCGACGGAGTTTCTCGCCGGGTGCCTCGAAGAAACAACGCAGGAAGTAGGCGATGAGGGAGCCGATGAAGCCGATCATCTTCAGGCTGCGCAGCGAGTCCTCGGCCGGGGAACCGTCGGGCCGGCGGGAGAAGCTCTCCCAGGTCTTGCGGAAGGCGATGGCGCTGCACACCGCGAACATGACCACGACGATGACGTTCACAAAGCTGCCGACCTCGGCGATCGCCAGGCCCTGGTAGGCGAAGCGCAGCACCATGGCGGCCGCGAAGGCGGTGATCAGCGAGCCGGCGGCGAGACCGGCCCGGCGCAGCCCGTAGCCCCCGTCGTGGCCGACCCAGGTCGTGCCGAAGAAACGGATGGGCTCGGGCTCGGGGCCGCCGGTACCGGCCGGGCCGTGTGCGGTGCTGTTCTCGGTCTGGTCGCTCACGGGGTCGATTATCCCGCGTGCGCCGGTGACCGGTCAGGAGCAGCGCGGAGCGACGTAGCCGTCACTCCCGGTCTGTACGTAGGCGTCGGATACGAACTGGCCGTTGGCGATGTTGTCCCAGAGGCTGGTCGTCCCGTACGGGCCCGAGATGGTCTCGCCGGGCTTCTGGCAGTAGATCGGCACGCTTGCGCCGTACGGCAGGATCTTGACGAGTCGGTACTGGGTGCCGGGGCCGCTGCGGACGTTCAGCCGGACGCCCGGCGCGACCGGGTAGCGCCTGGCGGCCATGGGCTGCAGCGCGTCGGCCGCACCCGCGATCTCGGCGCCCTGGACCTCGGTGTCGTGCGTGTCCGCGTTCCGCTTCTCCGCGTTCTGGATCTCGTCAAGTGCCATCGGACTTTCCCCCGTTGTCGTCGATGTGCATGGCCGGCGTGTCCGCCGCGCGCAGGCTAGCAAGCCATGGCCGGATCGCACGCACCATCGACTAGGCTCCGAGCGTCGCGTGTGCGCACCATCAGACGGGGGTGGGAGATGCCACCGCTGCGCAGCACCGGGCCGTTCCCGGAAGCGGAGCATCCGGAATTTGCGGGCCAGTACCGCCTGGAGGCATGCCTGGGCAACGGAGGCATGGGCGTCGTCCATCTGGCCACCTCCGCCTCGGGGTTGCGACTCGCGGTCAAGGTCATCCACGCCGAGCACGCCTCCGACCCGGAGTTCAGGGCCCGCTTCCGGCAGGAAGTCACGGCCGCCCGCCGGGTCAGCGGAGCGTTCACCGCGCCGGTCGTCGACGCCGACCCGGATGCCGAACGGCCATGGATGGCCACCCTTTTCATCGACGGCCCGACGCTCGCGGAGCGGGTGAAGCGGAACGGCCCCCTGGATCCGGTCGGGCTGCGCAGGGCGGGCGCGGGTCTCGCGGAGGCGCTGCGCGACATCCACCGTGCCGGCGTGGTGCACCGCGACCTCAAGCCAAGCAATGTGCTTCTGGCGGCAGATGGACCGAAAGTCATCGACTTCGGTATCTCGCGTCCCTCGGACAGCGATCTGCACACGGAGACGGGCAAGCTGATCGGCACACCGCCGTTCATGGCGCCCGAGCAGTTCCAGCGGCCGCGCGAGGTCGGGCCGGAGGCGGATGTGTTCGCGCTCGGTGCGGTGCTGGTGCACGCGGCGACCGGTCGGGGCCCGTTCGACTCCGACAGCCCGTACATCGTGGCGTACCAGGTGGTGCACAACGATCCGGACCTTGCGGGGGTGCCGGAGGATCTCGTACCGCTGCTGGCGCGTTGTCTCGCCAAGGACCCGCGGGAGCGGCCGACGCCGTACGAGCTGATGGTCGCGTTGCGTGCGTCGTCGCCCTCGTCGGCGTGCGACACCCAGGCGTACATACCGGCGCAGCGCGAGCCGGATCCCGTCGAGAACCCCCGGCCCGTCACAAAAGCGGCCCAGGCCTCGGGGGCTCCTGGCCCCGGGGCGGACGGCGGCAGCGGCCCGGCCGGTTCGTCGCGGAAGCCGTTCGGCAGGAAGGCGCGCTGGAGGGCGAGCGCCGCGGCACTCGCCCTGCTGCTGACGAGCGGGATCGTGGCCGTCGGCGCACTGACGGACGGCGAAGGCGGGGACCGTCCCCCCGTCACGACACGCGCCAAGGAACGCTTGCGCCCGTGGAACGCCGCCCTCCCCGGCGGCGACGGCGCGAACGGGACCCCGGTCTGCACGGCGACGGGCGGCGGTCTCTACTGCAGTGCGCCCGGTGTGAAGGCCGCCCGGCTGAACCCCGCGGACGGAAAGGTGCTCTGGTCGGTCGCGGCGCGGGCCGGCACGTCCGCGCAGAGCGACGAGAGCCTGGTCCCCGTTGTCGCCGGAGGGCTATTGCAGGTGATGACGCCCGGCAGCGGCCGGTACGAGGCGCTCGATCCCGCCACGGGTGCGGTGCGCTGGGACATGGACGTCTCCGCGTATGCCACGGTCCGTTCCGTCGGCGACACCGTGCTGCTGATGTCGGACACCGGTACGGTCCGGGCGGTCGACTCCGCGACGGGCCGTGACCGCTGGCAGCAGCGGCACGGCGGACCCGGGTCCCAGCTGGTCGCCTCCGCCGGTGGCGGACCGGCGCTCACCGCCACATCCTCGCCGGACGGCACGTCCACCCAGGTCAGCGCCTTCGACACAGCGCACGGCGAGCGGCTCTGGACGAAGCGGCTGCCGGGCTCGCTCCATCCCGTGCAGCTCTCGGACGACGGCGTTCTGCATCTGCTCGCCGCGGACGCCGACGGCTTCACCACCGCGGTCGTACGCCTCGACACGGCCGATGCCGGCCGGGCCGTCCGTCGCATCCCGCTCGCCGTACCGGTCGACCAGGCGCAGGCAGGGGTGGCCGGCGACATGGTCCTGCTCGCCGGCGCGGGCGGCTCGCTTCTCGCCCTCGACACCACGAAGGCGCACGGCGGCTCGCAGCTGTGGCGGCTGGAGACCTCGGCCGCCCGGCTCTCCCGCCCGGTCGCCGGCACAGGCGCGGTGTACGTGTCGGCAGCGGACGGGCGGCTGCTCGCCGTCGACGCGAAGCTCGGCCGGCTCACCGGCCAGACTCCGCCGCGTATGGCGGACGACGGCTCCAGGCTCGCGTCCATGCTGCCCGCGCCGGTCCATGCCGACGGCAAGGTGTTCGCGACCGCCCCCGACGGGTCGGTCTTCGCGGTGGACGCGAAGGACCCGACGCGCTGGTGAGCACGCCGGGTCCTTGAAGTGAGCGGGTCACCCCCGGGGCGGGTCGGCCCGGTGCCGGTCGGCTCGGGGGTGATCGGCCCAGGGTCAGCCCAGCTTGGAGACGTCCCTGACGGCGCCCTTGTCGGCGCTCGTGGCCATCGCGGCGTAGGCCCGCAGGGCGGCGGAGACCTTGCGCTCGCGGGACTTCGGGGCGTACGCGCCGTTCAGCCCCTCGCGGCGGGCGGCCAGCGTGGTGTCGTCGACGAGCAGCTCGATCGTGCGGTTCGGGATGTCGATACGGATGCGGTCACCGTCCTCGACCAGGGCGATCGTGCCGCCCGCGGCCGCCTCGGGCGAGGCGTGGCCGATGGAGAGGCCGGAGGTGCCGCCGGAGAAGCGGCCGTCCGTGATCAGCGCGCAGGTCTTCCCGAGGCCGCGGCCCTTCAGATACGAGGTCGGGTAGAGCATCTCCTGCATGCCGGGGCCGCCCTTGGGGCCCTCGTAGCGGATGACGACGACGTCGCCGTCCTTGACCTGCTGGGTGAGGATCTTCTGGACGGCCTCCTCCTGCGACTCGCAGACGACCGCCGGGCCCTCGAAGGTCCAGATCGACTCGTCCACGCCGGCCGTCTTCACGACACAGCCGTCGACCGCGAGGTTGCCCTTCAGGACCGCCAGGCCTCCGTCCTTCGAGTACGCGTGCTCCGCCGAGCGGATGCAGCCGCCGGCCGCGTCCTCGTCGAGGGCCTCCCAGCGCTCGGACTGGGAGAAGGCCTCCGCGGAGCGGACGCAGCCGGGGGCCGCGTGCCACAGCTCGACGGCCTTGGCGGACGGGGAGCCGCCGCGCACGTCCCAGGTCTTCAGCCAGTCCGCCAGCGACGGGCTGTGCACGGAGTGGACGTCCTCGTTGAGCAGGCCGGCCCGGTGCAGCTCGCCGAGCAGGGCGGGGATGCCGCCGGCACGGTGCACGTCCTCCATGTAGTACGTACGGTCCTTGGCGACGTTCGGGGCGACCTTGGCGAGACAGGGCACGCGGCGGGAGACCTCGTTGATCTCGTCGAGGCCGAAGGGGACTCCCGCCTCCTGGGCCGCGGCCAGCAGGTGCAGGATCGTGTTGGTCGAACCGCCCATGGCGATGTCGAGGGCCATGGCGTTCTCGAAGGCCGCGACGTTCGCGATGGTCCGCGGCAGGACCGTCTCGTCGTCCTGCTCGTAGTAGCGGCGAGTGATGTCCATGACCGTCCGGGCAGCGTCGACGTACAGCTGCTTACGGGCCGTGTGCGTGGCCAGGACCGAGCCGTTGCCCGGCAGGGACAGGCCGATCGCCTCGGTCAGGCAGTTCATCGAGTTGGCGGTGAACATGCCGGAGCAGGAGCCGCAGGTCGGACAGGCGTTCTCCTCGATGCGGAGGATGTCCTCGTCCGAGATCTTGTCGTTCACGGCATCGGAGATCGCGTCGACCAGGTCGAGCGTACGGACCGTGCCGTCGACCAGGGTGGCCCGGCCGGACTCCATGGGGCCGCCGGAGACGAAGACCGTGGGGATGTTCAGCCGGAGGGCGGCGTTCAGCATGCCCGGGGTGATCTTGTCGCAGTTGGAGATGCAGATCAGGGCGTCGGCACAGTGGGCCTCGACCATGTACTCCACGGAGTCGGCGATCAGGTCGCGCGACGGCAGCGAGTAGAGCATGCCGCCATGGCCCATCGCGATGCCGTCGTCGACCGCGATCGTGTTGAACTCGCGCGCGATGCCGCCCGCCTCCCGGATGGCGTCGGAGACGATCCGGCCGACCGGCTGGAGGTGGGTGTGGCCCGGCACGAACTCGGTGAAGGAGTTCGCGACCGCGATGATCGGCTTGCGGCCGATGTCCGCGCCCGGTACACCGGAGGCCCGCATAAGGGCGCGGGCGCCCGCCATGTTGCGACCGTGGGTGACTGTGCGGGACCTCAGCTCGGGCATCGCGCTCGCTCCTTAGGCGTCCTGAGGACGGATGGGTCTTAGTCGAGCCTACGCCGCCACTCCAAGATCTGGACATCATGTCCGAAATGCGGGACGAGTGGCTCAGTCCTCGGTCGCCCGGCTGTCCGGGGTGCCGGCGGCGTCCGGCGGAGCGGGCGCAGCCGGGCCCGACGGGTCGGCCTCCGTCAGGTACCGCTGGAGGGTCGGCGCCACCATCCGCACGATGTCCTCCGGATCCGCCGACGCCAGCGGCTCCACCTGGATCACGTACCGCAGGATCGCGATGCCGACCATGTGCGAGGCGGCGAGCTCGGCACGGAACCGCGGGTCCGGTACGTCCAGTTCCGCCGCGACCCGCTCCAGCAGCCGCCGCAGTACGAACCCGCGCAGCACCTTCGCCGCCGCCTCATGGGTCAGCGCGGACCGTATGACGGCCAGCATCGGGGCGCGGGTCGCCGGGTTCTCCCACACGCCGATGAAAAATCGAGCCAGCCGCTCGCCGATGCCCGCCGCACCCTGCCCCAGGATCTGCGGGACGACCATCGCCGGTTCGAAGGAGACCTCGATGGCGGCCGCGAAGACGTCGTCCTTGGTGCCGAAGTAGTGGTGCACGAGTGCCGCGTCCACCCCGGCCGCCCTGGCGATGCCGCGCATGGTGGTCTTGTCGTAGCCCCGCTCCGCGAACTCGGTGCGCGCCGCCTGGAGGATGCGCTCCTGGGCCCCCGGCCCCTCGTCCGCCGCTTTGCGGGCCGGACGGCCGCGGCGTCTGCGCTCCTCCGTCATGAGATGCGGGTGGCCGATGCGAGGTGCAGCCTCGTGAAGGCCAGCGCCTCCGCCAGGTCGGCCTCGCGTTCGGCGGCGGACATGGCGCGCCGCGTGTTGACCTCGATGACGACATGGCCGTCGAAGCCCGTACGCGCGAGCCGCTCCAGCAGTTCGGCGCAGGGCTGGTCACCACGGCCGGGGACGAGGTGCTCGTCCTTCGCGGACCCCCTGCCGTCGGCGAGGTGCACATGGCCGAGCCGGTCGCCCATGCGGTCGATCATCGCCATGGTGTCGGTGCGGGCGGTCGCCGTGTGTGAGAGGTCGACCGTGAAGTGGCGGTAGTCCTCTTTGGTGACGTCCCAGTCCGGGGCGTACGCGAGCATCTCGCGGTCCCGGTAGCGCCACGGGTACATGTTCTCCACCGCGAACCGCACGTCCGTCTCGTTCGCCATCCGCCAGATCCCGCTGACGAAATCACGGGCGTACTGCCGCTGCCAACGGAACGGCGGGTGCACGACGACCGTCGACGCCCCGAGCTTCTCCGCCGCGGCGCGCGCCCGCTGCAGCTTGACCCACGGATCGGTGGACCACACGCGCTGGGTGATCAGCAGACAGGGCGCGTGCACGGCGTGCACGGGCATCTGGTGGTAGTCGGAGAGCCGACGCAGCGCCTCGATGTCCTGGCTGACGGGGTCGGTCCACACCATGACCTCGACACCGTCGTAGCCGAGGCGCGCGGCGATCTCGAAGGCCGTAGCCGTCGACTCCGGATAGACGGAAGCAGTCGACAGGACAACCTTCGCATCCGGGATGCGCACCACTGGTTCTGCCACGGAGACAGCGTACGGGGCCGAACTAGGCGGTAGGGAGGTGATCGAGACGGCGCAGGATGAGTCCCTCGCGCAGCGCCCAGGGGCAGATCTCCAGCTCCTCCACGCCGAACAGGTCCATCGCACCCTCCGCGACCAGGGCTCCTGCGAGTATCTGGCGGGCCCGCCCCTCGGACACGCCGGGCAGGCCGACGCGCTGCTCGACGGTCATGGCGGCCAGCTTCGGAACCCATTCCTCCAGCGAACTGCGACTCAGATCACGCTGCACGTACAGTCCCTCCGCCGAGCGGGCGGCACCGGCGATCCGGGCCAGCTGCTTGAAGGTCTTCGAGGTCGCCACGATGTGGTCGGGCCTGCCGAAGCGGCTGAACTCGCCGACCGTACGGGCGATCTCCGCCCTCACATGGCGGCGCAGCGCCTTCACGTCACTCATGTCCGGCGGGTCGCCGGGCAGCATGCCCGCGGTGAGCCGTCCGGCGCCGAGCGGCAGGGACACGGCCTTGTCGGGGTCCTCGTCGATGCCGAACGCGATTTCCAGGGAGCCGCCGCCGATGTCGAGGACAAGCAGTTTCCCGGCCGACCAGCCGAACCATCGGCGGGCGGCGAGAAAGGTGAGACGGGCTTCCTCCTCGCCGCTCAGCACCGTCAGCACGACGCCGGTCTCGTCCTTGACCCGTGCCAGTACCGCGTCCGCGTTGGTGGCCTCGCGCACCGCGGAGGTCGCGAAGGCGAGGACCTCCTCGCAGCCCTTGTCCTCGGCGGCCTGGAGGGCGCCGGTGATGGTGTCGATGAGACGGTCGACGCCGTGGGGGCCGATCGCCCCGTCCTCGTCGAGCAGTTCCGCGAGGCGCAGTTCGGCCTTGTGCGAGTGGGCGGGCAGCGGCCGTGCACCGGGGTGGGCATCGACTGCCAGCAGGTGCACCGTGTTCGAACCGACGTCGAGGACTCCGAGTCTCATGGACGGAACGCTACTGCGGCCGCACGCATACGCTGGACCCGTGCCAAAGACGAAAAAGGCGAAGCCGGGCAAAGCCAACCCGATGAAGAAGATCCAAGAGGACGAGAAGGGTCTGGACTTCGCCCGCGCCTGGGTGGAGTTCCCCGACCCCGCGGACGACGAGCAGGTCTTCCGCTGCGACCTGACCTGGCTGACCTCCCGCTGGACGTGCATCTTCGGCAGCGGCTGCCAGGGGATCCAGGCGGGGCGCGCGGACGACGGCTGCTGCACGCTCGGGGCGCACTTCTCCGACGAGGACGACGAGAAGCGGGTCGCCGGGCACGTGGCGCGGCTAACTCCGGACCTGTGGGAGTTCCACGACGTCGGCACGAGCACCGGCTGGGTGCAGCAGGACGACGACGGGGAGCGCCAGACGCGCCGCTGGAAGGGATCCTGCATCTTCCAGAACCGCCCCGGGTTCGCGGGCGGGGCGGGCTGCTCGCTGCACATCCTGGCGCTGCGTGAGGGCCGCGAGCCGCTGGAGACCAAGCCCGACGTGTGCTGGCAGCTGCCGGTGCGGCGCACGTACGAGTGGATCGACCGCCCCGACGACACTCGCGTGCTCCAGGTGTCGATCGGCGAGTACGACCGCCGCGGGTGGGGCCCGGGCGGCCACGACCTGCACTGGTGGTGCACCTCGGCGACGTCCGCGCACGGCGCCGGTGAGCCGGTGTACGTGACGTACCGCCCGGAGCTCACGGAGCTGATGGGCAAGGCCGCGTACGACGTGCTGGTCGAGCTGTGCGAGGCCCGGCTCGCCTCGGCCCTGCCCCTCCTGGCCCCCCACCCGGCGGCCCCCCCGCGCGGGGGTACCTCCTGACGGAGGAGCGAGGGCGCCCCGGCGGGACCGGGGCGCCGCCTTTCAGTTCGCCGGCGGGGGTGTCGCCGGTTCGGTGGGCGGGGTGGGAGTCGGCTGCGACTGGGTCGGGCCGGGGTCCGGCGAGGACGGCGGCGGGCTCGACGGCGGCGTCGGATCCGGGTCCGGCGAGGACGGCGGCGGGCTCGACGGCGGCGTCGGATCCGGGGCCGGCGAGGACGGCGGGGCCGTGGGAGTCGTCGCGCCGTGGCCGCGAATCGACACGACCGCCCCGGAGGGATCGACCCCCACGCGGGCCCGCCAGGGCCCGGCCGGCTCGCGGGAGTGGTCGACGACGACATACAGGGTGATCGTTTCGCCGGGGTTCAGCGTGCCCGAGGCCTGGCTCAGGTACAGCCAGTGCGCACCGGTCCAAGCGGACCAGGCGACCGGGGAGCCGCCGGACGCGGTGAGCGTGATGCGGGTGCCGTTGCCGGCCGGTTCCGCCTCGACCGTGATCCGGCCGGGGCCCGGCTGTCCGGGCACGGTCGGCGACACGGGTGCCTCGTCGCTGATCACCTCGACCGAGACGTCCGGCGAGCGCCGGTTCGCCGTGAACCGCGGGTCCGGCGTCACGTTCGCGTTGCCCGCGTTCTCGTAGTGGTCGTACGGGGCAGCCGCCTCTCCCCCGTTCGTATGCTCGCCTGCACTGACGGCGGGGCCGCCCCGCGCCTCTCCGGTCAGCGGCGCTCCTCGGTACGCCGCCCACAGGGCGAGCACCGGGGCCGCCACCACCGTGGCCACGACCGTCGTCGTCACGGCGCGCGCCCGCAGCCGGTCACGGCGGGCGGCGTGGTCCTTCGGGTCCAGGGGGAAGCCGCCGGGGCCGAAGCGCGGACCGCCCGCTCGCGCGCGGGGCACGTGCGTCATCGCCAGGTACGCGGCGGTCCGCGGAGCCTCGACCAGCGGCAGTGCGGCCGGTGTGACGGCCGAGCCGGGCCACGGCCCGCCCGCGCCGGCGCGCTCCGCGGCGCGCCGGCAGCGCGGGCAGTCGTCGACGTGCCGCACCAGTTCCTGGCGGAGCGCCGCGGAGAGCAGCACGCGATTGTCGCCGGTGAGCCGTGCTACAGCCGGGCAGTCGCCCTTCTCGACGACGGCGAGGGCGGCGCGGGTGCGCTCCACCTCGCAGGCCGCGGCCGCGAGGAGCTCGCGGGTGGCGGCCGGTTCGGCGCCGAGGACGGCGGCGACCTGACCGGCCCCGAGGCCGTGGCGTACGGCGAGTTCGAGGGCTTCGCGCTGCTCGGGCGTGGTGCCGGCGGCCTCGGGCCAGGCCAGCTCGGCCAGTTCGGCACGGTGGCGCTCCACGGTCTCCGGCGGGACGCGGGGGGCGCTCTCCTCGGGTGCCGCGGGCCGCCCGGTGTGGGCGCCCTGGCGCCTGCGCCGCTGTTCGGTCAGCCGGCGCAGGCAGGCCCACCGTGCGAGCGCGTACATCCAGGCCTTCCGCTCCGCCGCGCCGGCCGGGCAGCGTCCGTGCTGCCGTTCGGCGATGGCGAGGACGTCACCGAGCACCGCCGTAGCCGCGTCGTGGTCGCACAGCACGGAGAGGCAGTAGGTGAACAGGCCGTCCAGGTACGGCTCGTAACGGGCGGGCGGCCTCTGCGGCGACGTACGGGGGGCGCGCCGGTGCGCCCGGTGTGCACCGGTGGTGTGGGTAGGGGGTTCCAGCCTGCTGCTCGTCACTCCGTGACCGTAGGGCAGGAGCACAGGCCGTTCGCACCCCTTGAACACTTTTAATCCCTACGGGTGAACAGTTCCCTCGAAGGGGGACAGGAACAGCCAATTCCGGCGCCCGTGTACTACCGCCCGCGCTCCCCGGCGCACGCCGCGCGCTGTCCCCTCCGTCCCCTGGCGCACGCCTGCGCGCTCCCTCTCCCCTCTCCCCGTCGCACGCCTGCGCGCCCCCTCACCCTGCTCCCGTCACACGCCCGTACGCTCCCCCTCCCCTCCGTCCATCGGCCGGGCGGC
>NZ_JBEXRZ010000180.1:0-14826 GCF_040613325.1 Streptomyces sp. NPDC006283
CGCCCGCGATGTGGCCGGTTCCCGAGAAGTACGTGAACACGACAGCCATCCCCGGTCGTCGCGCTGCCAGGTGTAGAACTGCTGCGCCATGGCGTCCTTCGGGCTGCGCCAGGTCTGCGGATCGTAAGCGGAGACGAAGGCGGAGAGCCGTTCGCTGACGTCCCGGAACTCCGGGTGCTCCGTCACCTTGGCGATCGCGGGACCAGGAGGCTGGTCCGACTCGATCAGATGGAGGTAGACGTCGCCGAACTGGAACAGGCTGCGCCGTCGGACCCCGACGAGGTGCGGCAGCTCACCTCTGTCGGAGGCCGCGAACACCTCGGCGATGTCGGGGGCGGAGCCCGGTGCCATCCGGGCGACGATCAGGGCTTGGTGCATCGGGTGGTGTCCCTTCGGATGCCGTGGGCAGGCGTGTGTCAGACCGCGTTCACCGGGGCGGCGGAGTCCTTCGACGCGCCGCCGAGCCGGGCACGCTGCTCGATCTTGTTGCGGATGAGGTCCATCTGGATCGGGGAGTTGCGGTTGATGTTGCCGGTCATCCACTCGTCGTCGACGGGGGCGTCCGGCTTCATCGCGAAGTCCTGCGTCCAGCGCATGCGCACACCGCGGGGCGTCTGCTCGTACTCCCAGCGGATGTTCATGTACTGGAAGGGGCCCGTCTCGACGCGGCGGGCGGTGACCGTGAGCGCCGCACGGTCGGCGACGCGCTCGGAGACCCAGCTCCAGACGCGGCCGTTCTCGTCGGGGTACATGGTCAGCCGGAACACCGTCCGGTTGCCCTCGCGCTCCATCACCTCCACGGACGCGTACTCGCTGAACAGCTGCGGCCAGTGGTCGAGGTCGTTGGTCACCTCCCACACGAGGTCGAGGGGTGCGTCGATGACGACTTCGTTCTCGGTGTGTCCGGGCATGTCAGGCTCCTGCCATCAGTGAGTTGTTGACGAGGTCGAGGAACTCGCGCGGGGTCTTGCAGCGGTCCGCGTCGGGCGGCAGCGGCCGGGCGTACCGGTTCTCCAGCTCGCCCACGATGCCCAGCAGCCCCAGCGAGTCGAGGCCGTAGACCTCGAACGGTGTGTCCGGCCGCTGGCCCATCTCGTTCGGGTCGACGGCGATGCCGGCGCCCTTCTTCATCAGGGCGGCCAGTTCGTCGACGGTGAGTTGTGCTGTCATGGCGACGTTCTCCTTCTCACGAGGCGGTGTCGTCGGCGCCGCGCCTCAGCACGAGCGCCGCGTTCGAACCCATCAGTCCCCGGCTCAGCACCAGCGCCGTGCGCAGCTCGGCGGGCCGAGCCGTGCCCGTCACGACGGCCAGGTCGTGGCAGACGTCGAAGACATGAGGGGTGGGCGGGACCACGCCGTGCTCCAGGGCGAGCACCGCGGCGGCCGTGTCGAGTACCGGCGCTCCGCAGTACGCCCGCCCGGTCCCGGTCTTGGGCGCGGTCACCGGCACGCGCGTGCCGTGCGGCCCGAGCGCGTCGGCGATGGCCAAAGCCTCGGCCCGGTCGGCCTCCGGCAGGCCGAGCGCGTCCGCGAAGACCACGTCGATCTCCTCGGCCGCGCAGTCCGCGGCCTCCAACGCGCCGCTGATGGCCCGTGCCAGCCCCTCGCGGGACTGCTCCCACCGGGAGGCCCCGGTGAACGTCGCCGCGTGGCCGGCGATGGTCGCGCGGATCTGTGCGCCTCGCCGGCGGGCCGCTGTCTCCTCCTCGACGACGAGCATGCCGCCGCCCTCGCCGGGGACGAAGCCGCACGCGTTCGCGGTGAACGGCCGGTAGGCGCGGTCCGGGTCGTCGCACGTGCTCAGCTCGCGGTAGCCCAGCTGGCACACGATCGAGTACGGGGCCAACGGCGCCTCGGCCGCGCCGACGACGACGGTGTCGGTGCCCCGCCTGATGGCCCCGGCGGCGTGCGCGAGGGCATCGAGCCCGCCCGCCTCGTCGCTGGCGACGACGCCACAGGGGCCCTTGAACCCGCCGCGGATGGAGATCTGCCCGGTGCTCGCCGCGTAGAACCAGGCGATGGACTGGTAGGGGCCGACGTAGGTCGAGCCCTTCCCCCACAGCCGCTGCAGCTCGCGCTGGCCGAATTCGCCGCCGCCGGAGCCGGCCGCGGTGACCACCCCCACGGCGTACGGGTTCTCGCCGGACGCGCCACTGGTCATGCGCGCGTCGGCCAGCGCCATGTCGGCCGCCGCCATCGCGAAATGGGAGAACCGGTCGGTCTGGACGAGGAAGCGCTGCTCGACCATCGTCTCCGGGTCGAAGCCGCGCACCTCACCGGCGATGCGCAGGGGCAGGTGGTCGCAGCCCTCGCGGGTGACTCGGTCGAGGACGCTGATGCCCTCGACGGTGGACTTCCAGAACGTCTCCGCGCCCACGCCGTTGGGGGCGACGACACCGATGCCGGTGACGACGGGGCGCCGAGTCTGCCGTGAGCCGGGGCTCATCGTGTCCTCCCGCCTGGTCGGGTGAGGACGACCGCGGACTGGAAGCCGCCGAAGCCGCTTCCGACGGACAGCACACTCCGCAGCCTGAGGGGGCGTGCGGTGCGCGGCACGTAGTCCAGGTCGCACTCGGGGTCGGGGGTCTCGTAGTTGGCCGTCGGCGGAACCACCTGCTCGGCCAGGGCCAGTACGCAGGCGACGAGCTCGATGGCGCCGATGGCACCGAGGGAGTGGCCCACCATGGATTTGATGGAGCTCATCGGCACCTTGTAGGCGTGCTCCTTGAGCGACCGCTTCACTGCGGCCGTCTCGTGCCGGTCGTTCTGCTGGGTGCCGGAGCCGTGCGCGTTGACGTAGTCGATGTCCGTCGGATCGATCCGCGCGTGGTCCATGGCGTCGTCGATCGCGCGGGCCATCTCCATGCCCTCACGGGTCAGGCCGGTCATGTGGTGGGCGTTGCCGAAGGTGGCGTACCCGCCTATCTCGCAGTACACGTGCGCGCCACGGGCACGCGCGTGCTCGAGCTCCTCGAGTATGAGCACGGCACCGCCCTCACCCATGACGAACCCGTCCCGGTTGGCGTCGAAGGGACGCGACGCGTGGGCCGGATCGTCGTTGTTGGGGGAGGTCGCCTTGATCGCGTCGAAGCAGGCCACCGTGATCGGGGATATCGGCGAGTCCGACGCACCGGCGATGCAGATGTCGGCCCTGCCCTCCTCGATCGCGTGGAAGCCGTAGCCGATCGCGTCGAGACCGGAGGTGCAGCCTGTGGAAACGGTTTGCACGGGGCCCTGGACGCCGACGAGTTCGGCAACCTCGGAGGCGAGAGCGCTGGGCGAGAAGGCCCGGTGGAGATGGGGCGCCGCCTCGCTGTGGTCGACGTCCCAGCGCCGTCCCGTACTGCTGACCTTCACATAGTCGCGCTCCAGCCGGGTCGTGCCGCCCACCGCGGTGCCCATGGACACCGCGGTCCTCCACGGGTCCGTCGCACCCGCGTCGAGACCGGCGTCCGCCATGGCCTCACGCGCGGCCACGAGGGCGAACTGCACGTACCGGTCGGCGCGTTGGGCGTCCGCAGCACCGAGGCCGTGGGCCGCAGGGTCGAAGTCGACCTCGGCGGCTATGCGCGAGCGGAAACCTGTCGGGTCGAACAACGTGATACCGCGGGTCGCGGTCCGTCCGCTCGCCAGCAGGTCCCAGAATGCGCGGGTGCCCACACCTCCGGGTGCGACGATGCCGACGCCGGTCACCGCCACACGCCGGGTCACGACACCGACCCCGTTCGTTCCGGCGGGCGGTGTGCTGCGGCGCCTTCCGCCGCGGGGGTCTCCTCCGTGTCGACGTGGCCGAGCTCCGGCCGCGGGGCGAGGGGCCCGAGATGGAAGACCATGCGGGCCTCGGTGCTGCCGACGTTGCGGAAGCGGTGCCGCACGTAAGGGGGGATGAGCAGACCCTGGTCCGGCCGGATGGCGAAAGGCTCGCCGTCCAGGTCGACTTCGAGCTCGCCGGCGACGACGTACACGAACTCCTCGGAGTACGGGTGGTAGTGCTCGCCGATGCGGTCACCGGGTTCGACGATGGCCAGGCCCATGAATCCGCTGGTGGCACCCACGGCGGTGGGGGTGAGCATGGCGCGAAGATCGCCTCCGCGCCTGCGGTTGGGCTGGGTCTCGCTCAGGTCGACGATGCGATGAGGTGTGGTCATGACTGGTTCCTCCACAGAACCTTGCGGCGTGCGAACGTCGGGGTGTCGCACGGCAGCCGGCGGCCGGGTGTGCGGGTCAGAGGGCACGGCGGTCGGTGATCAGGCGCATCTGCGCGTTTTCGAGGAGACGGAGCATCGTCTTCTCGTCGGGGCTCGAGTTGTCGAGGCCGAGCGCCTCGACGTCGAGCAGCTTCGTCAGCACGGCGGGCTTGCGGGGGCCGAGAGCGCCCACAGCGGCCGGCGGGTCGGAGTCGAGGGGGCCGCGTACGTCGACGAGGCGTACGACGATGTCGTCGCGCTGGAAGACGGTGCTGCTGTCGATGTGGGACCCCGGGAGGTCGGCGGCCACCTCGTCCTGGCCGGCCAGGAACCGGGCGAGGGCCATCCCGCATCCCGGTTTGGCCGGGTAGAGGATCGCGTGCCGTTCCACGTCTTCGGCCGGGGTGCCCGCGGGTGCCAGGTGGTGGACCGCGGGCAGCGCGGCGCGGGTGAAGAACAGCCGGGCCGACTGCGGGTCGTCGAGGTCCCGGTCCTGGACCAGGTAAGGGTTGATGGCCTCCTCGACCGCCCTGATCTCGGGCTGCCGTGCCACGTGGCGCAGCGCCGCGAGCAGGTCGCCCTGCACCTCGAGGGTCCGCACGACGCGGTTGCCGTGCATGAACAGGGTGGTGCGGCGCAGCCGGGTGGTGTCGTCGACCTGGGCCTGCGGAGAGGTGTAGCCGGCGAGGATCTCCGCCACGGTCCTCTCGCTGCCGGGCTTGACGGTGAAGGTGAGCGCATGGCGCACCACGCCGTCGCCGACCCGGGGGAAGGGCTGCAGACCGCCGACGGCCTTGCGGGTGGCGGTGGCGGAGGCATGCACGCCGCTGGTCTCGCGCAGGATGCTGAAGCGCAGCGACCGCGTGTCACGCACGCAGTCGTGCAGCGGCCGCACGGTCTCGACGTGCTCCTCGCTGTTCACCCAGGCGAGGAACGGCGGTGCGCTCTCCCATTCGCTGGTGATGAGCCATTGCGACGGGTTCTCGATCGACTGGCAGAGCTGGTCGCTGAGATGACCCGGGACGGCCGCGACCTGGTTGCGCATGTGCTCGTACGCCGTGAGAAAGCGCTGCTGGGCGCCGTCCTGGAGATCAAGCAGCAGTACGACCCGGAGCCGGGAGCCGTCGAATGCGGACTGAGACACACGTTCGGACAGCATTGTCATGTTCCACGCATCTCCTTGTCAGTGAGGCCGCCTGTGAGACAACGCCGGCCCTCGGAGGATCCGAGCGAGAGACCCGGCGCATACGGACGGCAATCCACCCTTTGACGCGATGTGGTGGTCCGGCTTCGATCCTGGGTCGGTAACACGGGTGGCGCGAGATGTGTGCACCAGGTGGGTGAAGGGGCGAGCCGATGCCCTCCCGCGCGGGCAGGAAAGGCGGGCATGGAGACGCCAATTCCCTACCGGCGGTTGGAGCTGGAGCACTGATGGAAGAGAACGCAGAACAACACCGCGTACCGGTCCTCATCGTGGGCGGTTCCCTGGTGGGCCTGTCCGCATCACTTTTCCTTGGCCGTCTCGGCGTCCGGCACATGCTGGTCGAGAAGCACGCGGACACCTCGAGGCATCCGCGGGGCCGCGGCAACAACCTGCGCACGATGGAGGTGTTCCGCTCGGCCGGCGTCGAGGAGCTGATCCGCGAGGCGGCGTCGCTGCTCGCCGACAACCACGGCATCCTGCAGACTCCCGAGCTCGCCGACCCCGACGCAGGCGAATGGCTGGTGCGGCAGATCGACGAGAAGGGCCCGCCGACCGGGCGCATCAGCCCCTCGGCATGGTGCGTGTGCAGCCAGAACGACCTCGAGCCGGTGCTGCTCAAGGCCGCCCGCAACAACGGCGGAGACCTGCGGTTCTCCACCGAACTGCTCTCCTTCGAGCAGGACGCGGACGGCGTCACCGCCGTCGTCCGCGACCGCCGGACCGGCCATGACAGCACCGTCCGCGCGGACTACCTCATCGCGGCCGACGGTCCTCGCAGCCCTGTCCGCGAACGGCTCGGCATCGGACAGACCGGCCCCGGCGACCTGTTCCACAACGTGAGCATCACCTTCCGCTCCACCGGCCTCGCCGACGTCGTCGGCGACCGCCGCTTCGTCGTCTGCTACCTCACCGGCCCCGCCGCGGAGGGCGCACTGCTCCCGGTGGACAACGCCGAACAGTGGGTCTTCCACGCCCCCTGGCAGCCCGAGAGCGGCGAGACGCTCGAGGACTTCACCGACGAGCGCTGCGCCGACATCATCCGCGCGGCGACCGGAGCGCCCCACATCGACGTCGAGATCACCGGCAAGGCGCCGTGGCACGCCGCGGAACGCGTCGCGCAGCGGTACGCGCACGGCAGGGTCTTCCTCGCGGGCGACTCGGCGCACGAGATGTCACCGACCGGAGCGTTCGGCTCCAACACCGGGATCCAGGACGCGCACAACCTCGCCTGGAAGATCGCGGCCGTGCTCGACGGCTCCGCCGCCCCCGCCCTGCTCGACTCCTACGAGGCGGAACGTCTGCCGGTCGCCCGTGCGACCAGCGCCCGCGCCTCCGCCCGTTCCGTGGAGCACAGCCACCCCGGGTACGCGCCGGCTCCCGGCATGGCGGGCGGCCCCAAGGGCGGCCTGCTCCCCGTCGCCCTGGGCTACCGCTACCCGCGAGGCGCCGTTCTCGGCACCGACCCCGACATGCCCGTCATCCCGGCGAAGATGGACCTCACGGCCGCACCCGGCAGCCGGGCACCGCACATGTGGCTGCAGCATCCGGGCGTGGGACGCCGGCTCTCCACCCTGGATCTCTACGAGCGGTCCTTCGTCGTACTGACCGGCGCCGGCGGCAAGGACTGGTACACGGCCGCCGAACTGGTCGCCGCCCGGCTGTCCATCGCCATCGACGCCTACCGGATCGGAGAGGGCCCGGAGGCGGACCTGGTCCCGGAGACCAACGCGGACTGGGCGGAGACCCACGGCACGAGTCCCCAGGGCGCGGTCCTGGTGCGTCCGGACGGGTTCGTCGCATGGCGTTCCCCCGGTGCGGACCCCGACCCGGAGGCGGCGCTGTTCAACGCCCTGGCATCGCTGCTCCACCGCACCGCCTGACCCTCCACGGGCGCCGGCCCGCCCCGCGCCGTTGGGTGCGGGGCGGCGGGCCCCGTCCAGCACCCGCATCCCGCCGGGGCTTTGGGCCCCACACGGATGGACGCATGGTTCGACAGCGTCTTCGAACCCGCCGCACGGGATGATCCGGTCGGAGCTGAACGGCGAGCGGGTGTCCGCCCGTACTGCTCCCCGGCGGCGGTGTCCACGTGGCCGCGCCGCCGAACGGCCGTCAGTCCACGCCAGGGCAGGAAGGGACATGCTGTGACACCGTCATCCCCGAGGGACCGACTTGCTTCGCTCCGTGCCGACCTCGAGCAGCGCAATCCGGCGCAGCCCGAATTCCACCAGGCGGCACGCGAGGTGCTGGACACGCTGGCGCCCGTGTTCACCGCGCGTCCCGAGTACGCGCAGGCGGGTATCGTCGAGCGGCTCTGCGAGCCCGAGCGGCAGATCATCTTCCGGGTGCCCTGGCAGGACGATCGCGGCGCGGTCCACGTCAACCGGGGGTTCCGGGTCGAATTCAACAGCGCGCTGGGCCCCTACAAGGGCGGACTGCGCTTCCACCCGTCGGTGAACCTGGGCGTCGTGAAGTTCCTCGGCTTCGAGCAGATCTTCAAGAACGCCCTCACCGGGCTCGCCATCGGCGGCGGCAAGGGAGGCAGCGACTTCGACCCGCGCGGACGGTCGGACGCGGAAGTCATGCGTTTCTGCCAGTCGTTCATGACGGAACTCCACCGGCACATCGGCGAGCACACCGATGTGCCCGCGGGCGACATCGGCGTCGGCGGCCGCGAGATCGGCTATCTCTTCGGCCAGTACCGCCGCATCACCAATCGCTGGGAGGCCGGTGTCCTCACCGGCAAGGGCCTGGGCTGGGGCGGTTCCGCGATCCGTACCGAGGCCACCGGCTACGGCAGCGTGCTGTTCGCGGCCGAGATGCTGAGCCTGCGCGGCGAGGAGCTCGAGGGGCGGACGGCCGTCGTCTCCGGCTCCGGCAACGTGGCGGTCCACACCATCGAGAAGCTCATCCGCAGCGGCGCCCACCCGGTCACCTGCTCCGACTCCGCCGGCTATGTCGTCGACGAGAAGGGGATCGACCTCGAACTGCTCAGGCAGATCAAGGAGGTCGAGCGCGCCCGGATCGAAAAGTACGCGGAGCGCCGCGGCGGCTCCGCCCGCTATGTGCCCGGCGGCCGGATCTGGGAGGTGCCCGCCGACCTCGCCTTCCCGTCCGCGACCCAGAACGAGCTCGGCGAACAGGACGCCCTCACCCTCGTGCGCAACGGCGTCAAGGCCGTTGCCGAGGGCGCGAACATGCCCACCACTCCCGAGGCGGTCCGCGTCCTCCAGCAGGCCGGTGTCGCCTTCGGCCCCGGCAAGGCGGCCAACGCGGGGGGAGTCGCCGTCAGCGCCCTGGAGATGCGCCAGAACGCGTCCCGCGACAGCTGGACCGCGGACCTGGTCGAGGCCGAACTCGCCGGCATCATGCGGGACATCCACCGCATCTGCCACGAGACCGCGGACCGCTACGGGGCGCCCGGCGACTATGTGACGGGCGCCAACATCGCCGGCTTCGAGCGGGTCGCGGACGCGATGCTCGCCCAGGGACTGGTCTGACGGACGGGGTACGCCGCCAGGGCGTTCACGGTGTATTCCGTGTGCGCCGACGAGTAGACCCAGCCGCGCTCAGGGCGTGAAGAGCACCTTGACGGCTCCGTCCCGCTTCTTCTGGAACATCTCGTACGCCTCCGGGGCCTTCTCCAGCGGTACACGGTGGGTGGCGAACTGCTCGACGCCGAGCGGATCGCCGTCCGTGACGAGCGGCAGCAGATCCGCC
This sequence comes from Streptomyces sp. NPDC006283, assembly GCF_040613325.1. Lineage (NCBI taxonomy): Bacteria > Bacillati > Actinomycetota > Actinomycetes > Kitasatosporales > Streptomycetaceae > Streptomyces > Streptomyces sp. NPDC006283. The sequence goes on from NZ_JBEXRZ010000180.1 coordinate 9,109, forward strand.
ACCCACCGCCACACATTGGCCTGCCCCATCCGCAGCTGCACCTGCTTGTCGAACATGGTGAGCATCGGCATGGGATCGGCCATCCCGCCGTACACGCCGGAGAGCGAGACGGTGCCCCCGCGGCGTACGAGGTCGATCGCCAGATGGAGGGCGGAGAGGCTGTCGATGCCGACGCGCTTCATCATCCTGGCCGCGATGCCGTCGGGCAGCAGGGTGGTCATCTGCTGGGCACCTTTGGCCACGGGCGCGCCGTGCGCCTCCATGCCGACCGCGTCGATCACGGAGTCGGGGCCGCGGCCGTCGGTGAGGTCGCGGACCGCGTCCACGATCTTGTCGCCGTACTCCTCCAGGTCCAGGGTCCGCACGCCGTGTGCCCTGGCCCGCTCGAGCCGTTCGGTCACCAGGTCGATGCCGATGACCAGTCCCGCACCGCGATGGGCCGCGATACGCGTGCTCATGTCGCCGATCGGCCCGAGGCCGAGCACCGCCACGGTGCCGCCGGGCGGCACTGCCGCGTACTCTACCGCCTGCCATGCGGTGGGCAGGACGTCGGAGAGGTAGACGAACCGGTCGTCCGGCGGCCCGTCGGGGACGCTGATCGGCAGGGTGTTCCCGAACGGCACCCGGAGGTACTCCGCCTGGCCGCCGGGCACCTGGCCGTACAACTTGGTGTAGCCGAACAGCGAGGCTCCCGAGCCGTGTTCGCGGACCTGGGTGGTCTCGCACTGGGAGTGCAGGCCCTGCGCGCACATGAAGCAGGTGCCGCAGGAGACGTTGAAGGGAACGACGACACGGTCGCCGGGGCGTACCCGGGTGACCTCGGAGCCCACCTCCTCCACGATGCCCATGGGTTCGTGCCCGAGGATGTCGCCCGGGTCGATGAACGGCCCGAAGAGCTCGTACAGATGCAGGTCCGAGCCGCAGAGCCCGGTCGTCGTCACTTTGATGACGACATCGGTCGCCTCGCGGATCTGCGGGTCGGGAACGGTGTCCACGCGCACGTCGCGCTTGCCGTGCCAGGTCAGTGCTTTCATCACGTCTCCTTGTCCGCGTCCCTGGGCCGGTCTCCCGTTCCGGGTTCTGCCATGCCGCGGTGGGCTGCGGCCTTGAGCCTGTCGGGGAGCACCTTGTTGGCGAGCTCCTGCACCTTCGTCTTCACGGAGCCCGCGACGACCTTGTCCGAGCCGGCCATCACAGCGTCCAGGCCCTGTCTCGCCACCTCGGCCGGATCGTCCTTCTTCTGCTGTCCGACCTTGGTGTCACCCATGGCCGCCCGGCGGAAGAAGTCCGTCTCCGTCGGGCCGGGCATCAACGACGTGACGGTGACACCCGTGTCCTTCAACTCGTGTCGCAGCGCCTGGGCGAACGACTGCAGGAACGACTTGGAGGCGTTGTACACCGCCTGGAAGGAGCCCGGCATGGTCGAGGCGATGGACGACGTGATGAGGATCCGGCCCTCGTCGAGGTCCGCCATGTCGCGCAGCAGACGCTTCGCCAGGTGCACGGTCGACCGGACGTTGAGGTCGACGATCGAGAGCTCGTCGGCGAGATCGTTGTCGACGAACGCGCCGCCCCTGCCGATGCCCGCGTTCAGCGCGGCGACCGCGACGGGACGTCCGGTCCCACTGACCGCCTCATACAGTCTTTCTGTTTCGTCGTAGTCGCGCAGGTCCGCCCGGACCGTCTGCACGCTCGCTCCGGCGGCGCGCATCCGCTCCGCCGCTTCGTGGAGCCGTGCGTCGTCCTCGGCGTTGACGATCAGGTCGAAACCCCGCTCGGCGAGCTGTTGTGCCAGTTCGAAGCCGATGCCACTCGACGCGCCCGTGACAACGGCCAGGGGTTTGATGTCGGTCATGCAGCGCCGGGTACCCATGCTCCGGCTTTTCACCGGACCACCGCCCGGCACCTGGGGAAACGCGGTCCGTCACACGGAGTGGCTCACCCGAATGCAGTAGGTGAACGCGGCCCGGCGCCCGATCGCGGCCGACGCTGGTCGAGGGCCGGTGACCGGCCGAAGGGGCCCCGTCAGGCGCCCACACAGGGGCATCGCCTCGGCCCGCGGGGGACGTGAACCGGCCGACGCACGGCACGTATGGAGGAGAACGAATGAACGCCGCCTTCTCACGCACCTGGGAGCACGCCGTCGTCACCGGCGGGGCCGGCTTCGTGGGCTCACACCTGTGCACGGCACTGCTCGACGCCGGCGCGGCCGTCACCTGCGTCGACGACCTCAGCACCGGCCGGCCCGAGAACATGTCCGGCCTGCGCGGCCGCCCAGGATTCGCATTCGTGCGGGCCAGCGTCTGTGAGCCGATAACCGTCGACCGGCCCCCCGACCTGGTGCTGCACTTCGCCTCCCCCGCGTCGCCCGCCGACTATCTGCGGCTGCCGGTGCACACGATGGAGACCGGCAGCCTCGGCACGCGCAACGCCCTGGCGCTGGCCCACGCCTCAGGAGCCCGCTTCCTGCTCGCCTCCACCTCTGAGGTCTACGGCGATCCCCAGCAGCACCCGCAGAACGAGCGCTATTGGGGCAACGTCAACCCCGTCGGACCGCGCAGCGTCTACGACGAGGCCAAACGCTTCGGCGAGGCGCTGACCACCGCGCAGGCCGACGCCCACGGCACCGACACCGGCATCGTGCGTGTGTTCAACACCTACGGCCCGCGGATGCGCGGCTACGACGGCCGGGCCGTCCCCACGTTCGTCCGCCAGGCCCTGGCCGGTGAGCCCCTCACCGTCACCGGCGACGGCCGCCAGACCCGGTCGCTGTGCTACGTCGACGACACCGTACGAGGCATCCTCGCCGCCGCCGCCCACGGACTGCGCGGGCCGGTGAACATCGGCAACCCGACCGAGATCACCATGCTCGAACTGGCGCGTCTCGTCATCGAACTCACCGGATCCACCTCCGAGATCCGCTTCGTCGAACGGCCGACGGACGATCCCGCCGTGCGCTGCCCGGACATCACGCTCGCCCGCGACAAGCTCGAGTGGGAGCCCGGCGTGACCGCGGAGGAAGGTCTGCGGCGCACCATCGCCTGGTTCCGCGACCAGGGCGACCTGATCGGCTCCTGACCGGCCGTGACCCCCGGCCGGCGCCCCCGCGCTGCCCGGCCCCCCGGCCCGCACCTGCCCGCGTCGCCCGGCTTCCCGGCCGCCGAAAGGGACTGACATGCGCATTCTCGGAATCAACGCTCTCTTCCACGACCCCGCCGCCGCCCTCGTCATCGACGGGCGCACCGTCGCCGCAGCCGAGGAGGAACGGTTCTCACGGCGCAAGCACGGCAAGCGGCCGCTGCCCTTCTCCGCGTGGGAACTCCCCGAGCAGGCCGCAGCCTGGTGCCTGAAGCGGGCCGGACTGCGGCCCCAGGACCTCGACGCCGTGGCGTACTCCTTCGATCCCTCGCTCGCCAGGCCGACCGACACCATGGGCCTCGACGACCCCTGGGACCATCTGCGGCTCGCCTACGCACGGGAGGCACCCGGCTTCCTGCAGACCGCGCTGCCGGGACTCGACGCCGACATCGTCCGCTTCGTGCCGCACCACATGTCGCACGCCGCCTCCAGCGCCTTTGCCGCACCCGACGCCGACGGGTCCTCCGTCCTCGTCCTCGACGGCCGCGGTGAGCGCGCCTCGCACCTGGCCGCGCGCCGGGTCCACGACCGGCTGGAGGCTCTGCGCGCGCAGGAGCTGCCGCATTCGCTGGGACTCGTCTACGAGGAGTGCACCGAGCACCTCGGATTCCTGCGCTCCTGCGACGAATTCAAGGTGATGGCCCTCGCCTCCCACGGCACGCCCCGCATGCTGGGTGAACTGCGCCGGTACGTGTACCCCACCGGCGACGGCGGGTTCCGTGCCACCGGCGTGCCCTGGCACGAACTCTGTGCACCCCGCGGCCCCGAGGAAGCCTGGACGCAGGAGCACGCAGACGTGGCCGCGAGCGTCCAGGCCGTCCTCGAGGAGACCATGCTCGACCTCGTGCGCTGGCTGCACGGCCAGACGCACGACACTCTGCTCACCCTCGCGGGCGGCGTCGCACTCAACTGCGTCGCCAACTCCCGTATCGCCCGGGAGGGTCCGTTCTCCCGCGTCTGGGTCCAGCCCGCCGCGGGCGACGCCGGCACCGCGCTCGGCAGCGCCCTGCTGCTGGCGGCGGGCCAGGGGGACGACCCGGAGCCGATGAGCGGCGCCGACCTCGGCCGGGACTGGTCCGACGCGGAGCTCGGCGCCTGGCTGAAGACGGCCGCCGTGCCGTTCGACCGCCCGGCCGACATCGCCGCGACCGTGGCACAGGCGCTGGCCGGCAATGCGATCGTCGCCTGGTTCCAGGGGCGTTCGGAGTACGGGCCGAGGGCACTGGGCCACCGCTCGCTGCTCGCCCACCCCGGTCACGCCGGCAATCTGGAACGGCTCAACGACGTCAAGGGCCGCGAGCAGTTCCGGCCGGTCGCGCCGATGGTGCTCGCCGAACGGGCCCCGGAGATCTTCGACGGACCCGTGCCGAGCCCGTACATGCTCTTCGTCCACGATGTGGCGCCCGCCTGGCGCGAGCGGATCCCCGCCGTCGTGCACGTCGACGGGACCGCCCGCATCCAGACCGTCGAACGGTCGAAGGAGCCCCTGATCGCCCGCATGCTCGGTGAGTTCGAACGGCTCACCGGGCTGCCCGTCGTCGTCAACACCAGCCTGAACACGGCCGGAAGGCCCATGGTCGACGATCCGCGGGACGCCCTCGAATGCTTCGGCTCCTCGCCCGTGGATCTGCTGGCCATCGGCCCCTACGCGGTCCGGCGCGGCGACTTCTTCCGCCGCTTCGAGGGAACGGACGACACGGACGCCGCGGGGACGGGGGCCGCGCGATGACCGCCGACGGATTCCAGGGCCTGCGCTACGCCGTGGTGATACCGACCGTCGGCCGGCCCAGCCTGACCACCTGCCTGCGGGCACTGGCCGCCGCCACCGGCCCCGGGCCGGTACGGGTCGTCCTCGTCGACGACCGCCGCGGCGTCCCCCGCACCCCGCTCCCGGTCGAGATCCCGGCGACGCTGCGGCCCATCACCTCCGTGGTGCCGGGCCGTGCCCGGGGGCCGGCCGCGGCCCGCAACACCGGCCTGCGCGTGGCCGGTCCCGTCCCCTGGGTCGTCTTCCTCGACGACGACGTCGTGCCCGGTCCCACGTGGTGCGACGACCTGGCCCGCGACCTCGCGGCGGCGGACGGGCGGACAGCCGGGGTCACCGCCCGTATCGCCGTCCCCCTGCCGGCCGACCGCGCACCCACCGACTGGGAACGCAACACCGCCGGTCTCGCCACAGCCCGCTGGATCACGGCCGACATGGCCTACCGCCGGGAGGTCCTGGACGCCGTCGGCGGCTTCGACGAACGCTTCCCGCGCGCCTTCAGAGAAGATGCCGACCTCGCGCTGCGCACCCAGGCGGCGGGCTGGGTACTGGCGGCGGGCACTCGCACCACCACCCATCCGGTGCGCCCGGCCGGCCGCTGGATCTCGCTGCGCGTCCAGGCCGGCAACGCCGACGACGTGCTCATGAACCGGCTCCACGGCCGCGACTGGTGGCGGCGGGCGGACGCGCCACGGGGGCGTCTGCCCCGCCACCTCACGGTGACCGCCGCGGCGGCCGCGGGAGAGTCGGTCGCCGCCGCGGGCCGGCCCCAGGCGGGCTCGGCCTGCGCCGCGCGCAGGGGGGCAGGGTACGGC
>NZ_JBEXRZ010000181.1:0-14698 GCF_040613325.1 Streptomyces sp. NPDC006283
ATACGACGCCCTCGGCCGCCGCACCGGACGCACCACACCCACCGGCGCCGTCAGTTCCTGGACCTACGACGCCGCAGGTCGGCGCACCTCCCTCACCACGTCGGGCCGCACCATCTCCTTCGAGCACGACGCGGCCGGCCAGGAGATCGCCCGCCACATCGGCGACACCGTCTCCTTCACGAACGAGTACGACCCACTCGGCCGCCTCACCAGCCAGCACGTCACTGCCGCAGATCGCAGCATCCAGCGCCGCGACTACAGTTACCGGGCCGACGGCAACCTGATCGCCCTCACCGACCAGCTGACGGGCACCCGCACCTTCGACCTCGACCCGGCCGGACGCGTCACCGCCGTCCACGCGGCAGGCTGGACCGAGCGCTACGCGTACGACGAGGCCGGCAACCAGACCGAGGCGTCATGGCCCGCGAGCCACCCCGGTCAAGAGGCCGTCGGCACCCGCGAGTACACCGGCACCACCATCACCCGCGCGGGCAGCATCCGCTACGAACACGACGCGCTGGGCCGCATCACCCTCCGCCAGAAAACCCGCCTCTCCCGCAAGCCGGACACCTGGCGCTACGAGTGGGACGCCGAAGACCGCATGCGCTCCGTCACTACCCCCGACGGAACCGTCTGGCGATACAAATACGACGCATTGGGGCGACGCACGGCCAAGAAGCGTCTGACCAACGACGGCCTCACCGTCCTGGAGCGCGTCACTCTGACATGGGATGGCACCACGCTCAGTGAGCAGGCAGTTGCGAGCGGCCCCTCTTCCTCCGTGGTCGTGCTCACGTGGGATCACGACGGCTTGCGTCCCCTTGTGCAAGCGGAACGCATCCTCGCGTCATACGTTACTCAGGACCTCATCGATGAACGCTTCTTCTCCATAGTTACCGACCTGGTCGGTCGTCCAACTGAGCTCATTGATGAAGCCTGCGTACTGTCTTGGCAGACTCGGAGTACTCTTTGGGGCACCACCACATGGACCTCAAGCAGCACCACGTATACACCACTGCGCTTTCCGGGGCAATACTTTGACCCGGAGACCGGTTTCCACTACAACCACTTTCGACATTACGATCCAGAGACCGGTCGTTACCTTACAGTCGATCCGCTAGGCCTGCCACCATCCCCCACTCCTACAAATTACGTTCAGAATCCATTGACAGGCGCCGACCCTCTCGGCCTGGCGCCCTGCTCTGTGGCAAACGAAGGCATCGAGAACAGGGGAGAGGGGAATTTCTGGACGAATGATTTGAGCCACGTGACCGGGTCGACAGCCCGAGCGCGAAACAGGGCTATCGAAATCATGATGCGGGAAGATTTTCCAGATTTGAATTTCTCCTACGTGCCGGAATACAGCCCATGGGTTAATACTGGCATAGCCAAGATAGGCGAAGGGACGCAAATAGGATACAAGCCGTTCGAAAGTAGGCTCGAATTGAGGAGGACGCTAATTCACGAAGAGTTGCATCACCGATGGTGGGATCGAGGTATAACCGATCATCACCCTCGAGACCGGTCAGGCACATATCATCAATTCTATGGAACAGTGGACCGCTACTTGAGGATGCGTGGATGGACAAGTGGGGCTGAAGGTGACTGAGCAAGCATCTCGCGTTGCAGGGCGATGCAGTACTTGCACAAAAGAGTGCGATCAATGGGTGGTGCAACTCATTCGAGCGAACCGGCTTCGCTGGGAGAGCGAATACTCATGCGACAGTTGCGGGACAATCTTGCACGATGGAGATTGGGGAGCTGCACCCGAGAGCATCCGAACGGCGCTAATCGCAGAGCATGGCGAATATCTGCTGTCACTCAAGGACGACAACCCAAGCCCCGGTAGAGTGCTGAAAGCATTCCGGGATGCCTTTGACATCTCGCTATCCGAAGCAAAGAGCGCATCAGATTCTGTCCGCAGCACTGGCTTCCATGGAACGCGAGTCGAAGTTGAACTCGTGAAACGGCTCCTCGCTGTCGCTGCAATCAACTCAATCATTACAGCATCTCCGGGCGGATCGGCCACGCCGACTGGGCCAACGCAAGCAGGTCCGGAGATGAATTTTCATCTTGAATGAAGGCCGAAGGAACTAAGCGGACACTTGGCTCGGCAATCGAAGGATTGCAGCGCTCTCCCGTCGAGAAGGCTGCGGATAGCTCTCTGAGGCCTCGCTCGACGACGATCAACGAAGCCCGAAATGAGCAATGGCGCGGGCGGAAACAGTTGCCCAGACCGTCTTGCCGACGGGGCGTGGTGTGACGCCCCAGTCGTCCGCCAGCGCGTCCACCAGGAGCAGGCCGCGGCCCGACTCGGCGTCCGGGGTCGCCGGCTCGGGCACGAGCAACGGGAGGCGTTCGGTGCGGGTGTCGGAGACCTCGATACGCAGGGCGCCTGAGGTCGACAGCAGCAGGCGCAGCTCGAAGTCCCGGCCCGATACACGGCCGCGGGTCACCGCGTTCGCCGCCAGTTCCGCGACGATGTGCGCCGCCGTGTCGGACACGTGCGTGCCGTACACGTAGTCCCACGCGTCGAATTGCTGGACCGCCAGGCGGCGGGCGAGGCGGGTGGCGGTGAAGCGCTGGACGAACTCAGCCTTGCAGGTGGTCGTTTCCGTATTCACGTCACCGAGCGTGTCCGGCTCTGCCTACCCTGACCAGGGGTTGCCGGTTGACGGAGCGTAGTTGTCCGAGTACGCGTGCCGTGGTGTGCGGGTCGTCGGGCGTGACCGTGCGGGCGGTGAGGCGAGAGGCAGGTCGGGGCATGGCTGACGCAGAACACGACGAGCGGCCGGAGCGGCCGGCCGAGGTGGACGGGACCACGCATCTGTTCCGTGCGCTCGGCAAGCAGATCAAGGTGCTGCGCGAGGCCACCGGGCTGAGCCAGAAGGAGCTGGGTGCGGCGACGCACTGTGGTGAAGCCCTGATCTCCGCTATGGAGCGCGGCGTCCGGACGCCTCAACCGGACTTCCTCGAGCGCGCCGATGAGTTGCTGGACGTGCGGGGTGTGCTCAGGGCGGCGGTGCGGGATGTTCGGGAGGCACAGGCGAAGGCCCGGACTCGGCATCCGGAGTGGTACCGGAGCTACGCCAAGTTGGAGGCCGAAGCTGTCCAGCTCTGCGTCTACAACAACCAGTCCGTGCCCGGACTGCTCCAGACAGAGGCGTACGCCCGGGCGGTCTTCACGCAGTGGAGGCCGTTGCTGGATGAGACCACGATCGAGAAGCGGGTCGCCGATCGGCTGGCACGGCAACAGATCTTCGACCAGTGGCCGTCACCGGCCTTCGGCTTCATCATCGACGAGAGTGTGCTGCTCAGGCCGATCGGCGGCCAACAGGTACACCGCGAGCAGTTGCGCAGGCTGTTGGACATGGGTCGTCTACGGACGGTGCAACTGCAGGTGATGCCGCTCAACCGCGAGGAACAGCCGAGCCTTGACGGGCCGTTCACGTTGGTGACTCCGAAGGGGGAACAACAGGTTGCCTACCTGGAGACGCACACGTATCCGAGGCTGATCACCGCACGGGAGGAGGTCCAAGTGCTTTCCGTGCGCTATGGGATCATCCAATCGCAGGCGCTTCGGCCTGGCGAGTCCCTGGCCCTGATCGAGAAGATGCTGGGAGAGCGATGAACACCGGGCAGCAGTTCCGCTGGTTCAAGTCCAGCCACAGCAGTGGTGGGGGCGGAGAGTGCGTGGAGGTCGCTGACGGCTGTGGCACTGTCCACGTTCGCGACTCCAAGTACTTGGCCGGCCCTCGGCTCGCAGTTCCCGCTTCCGCCTGGGCCGACTTCATCACGTTCACGCGCGGCGCGTCCGTCCGCTAACACCTTCGGATGGTCCGCCCGTCCGCGCGAGTACACGCGCCCACACGAGGGCGATTTGTCCTGGTACAGCCGGATCGGGGGTTCCCCGGTCCCGGTTCCCCTGGTCCTCGAAGCGCCCGTTTCAAAAGGCTTTAAGAACCAGGGAAAGAACCAACCCCACCCCACCTCACCCTCCGCTCACTCGGACGGGTGATCCACCCCAACTCAACTGGCGCATATGCCGCTACGCCGTGCAAGCTCAGCCACAGCAACCGCAGAAATGCGGCGGCCCCCGGCCGGGACTGGCATCCCGATCGAGGGCCTCACCAACGAGGAAGAGATAGGCCTTCCCCATGGCTGTAGCGCAGCTTAACGCGCCCGTGTGCGCGTCGCCGCCCGTTCCCGCGGTCGGTATCCGGCACATCAACCTGCCGCACAACGACCGCTTCGTCGTGATCGGCAATCACCTCGCCCAGCACAGCGGCCTGTCGCTGACGGCGATCGGGCTGTCGGTCCACATCCAGTCGCTCCGCGCGGGCACCAGGATCTCGATCAAGAAGCTCGCCGAGCGGTTCCCCGAGGGCGAGGACCGCATCACGGACGCGCTCAACGAGCTTGAACAGCACGGGTATCTGCGGCGTACGCGGGTGCGGCTGCCCTCCGGGCAGCTGATCACGACGACGGAGTCGTTCAACAACCCGCCCGCGCTGCGCGACCGTGTGCGACGGGAGGCCACGGTCCGGCCCGTGCCGGAGGCACCGCCACCACCCCCGCCGACGGCAGAGCCCGCGCCGCCGCCCCCACCACGGCCCGAGCCCAAGCCCGTGGCCGTACCCGCGCCCGTGGCACCGATGCCCGCGCCCGCGCGCGATCCCGTGGCACCGAAGCCCGCGCTCACCGCACCGAAGCCCGCACCCACGGCACCGGCCGCCCCCGCCCCCGCGAGCCCTGTCCCCGCCGCGCTTCTCGCGGGCCTGCGCAGTCACGATCCCCGGCTGCTGCTCTCCCAGCAGGACGTCGCCCGGCTCGCGCCGGCCGTCGACGCCTGGCTGAAGCGCGGCATCGAGCCCGACGCCGTGCGGCGGACGCTGACCGCCGCGCTCCCCGCCGGGCAGCTGCACCACCCGGCGGCGCTGATGCGGCACCGGCTGACGGAGCTGCTGCCGCCACCGCTCCCGGCCGTACCGCCACCCCCTCCACGCCCGGACCCGTTCCAGACCTGCGACGCGTGCGATCTCGCGTTCCGGGCGCCGGAGCCGGGGCTGTGCAAGCACTGCGCGACGGCTTCCGTTCTCGTGGCGTCATGACTGTCGGCCACTTGCGGCAGCGCCGTACCATGGAGGTGGACGTACATGATGTGGGCGAATCATCCACATGACCAACGCGGAGGTCCGGATGAGCATGACGAACGTCAATCTCGACGACGACGTGCTGGCAGAGGCCATGCGGCTGATGGGGACGACGACGAAGAAGGACACCATCAACGGCGCCCTGCTGGACTACGTCCAGCGCCTCAAGAGGCTGGAAGCCATGCAAGATCTCGCCGAACGCGCGGAACGTGGCGAGTTCGACGAGGCCATCAAGGCGTACGAAGCCAGGAAGCGTGCCTGGAGGGGCGAGTGAACCACCGGTTCCTCATCGACACGTCGGCCGTGTGGGAACTCCTGCGCGTGCGGGAGGCGCGGGCAGCATGGGCACCGTTCGTCGAGTCCGGCCTCGTGCTGATCTGCGAGCCCACCACGGCTGAGTTCCTCCGCTCGGCGACCAGCCCGGCCCACCGGGATCACCTCGAGGCACGGCTCCACAGTATGTTCTCGCCCGTCCGGGTCCCCGGGGGCTCATGGTCCTGGGTCGACACGGCACAGTACAAGCTAACGCAGAAGGGCCAGCATCGTGGTGCGGGCCCGTTGGACCTGCTGGTGTGCGCCACGGCGGTCCACCACGGTCTGGTCGTGCTGCACCGCGACAATGACTTCCCCGCTGTCGCTCGCGTCGTCGACGAGGTCGAGGTGAGGGACGTCCGGGATCCGTACTCCGCCTGACTCCTGGCGCCTCCTACAGGTACTGCGCGTACTCGTCCAGCACCCGCAGCACCTCCGGCTCGTCGCCCGGCGGGAGTTGCAGCACGACCTCCTCCACGCCCAGCTCCGTGTAGTGCGCCAGTTTGCCCGTCGACGGGCGGACCGCGTACGGGACGATCTGCAGGGTCTTCGGGTCGCGGCCCGCCGACTCCCACGCGGCGCGCAGCTGCGGCACGGTCTCCGTGAGGCCCCGGCCGCCGATCGGGAGCCAGCCGTCCGCGTACTCCGTGATGTGGGAGAACAGCTTCGGGCCCGCCGCGCCGCCGACCAGGGTGCGAGGTGATCCACCGGCCGGCTTGGGGAAGGCAGAGGACGGGCGGACCGATCCGAACTCGCCCTTGTACGCGGTGGGTTCCGGCGCCCACAGGGCTCGCATCAGCCGCATCCGGTCCAGCACGAGCTCCCGGCGCGTCGACCACTCGACCCCGTGGTCCGCCGCCTCCTCCTTGTTCCAGCCGAAGCCGACGCCCAGCGTGAAACGACGGCCGGAGACATGGTCCAGCGTGGCGATCTGCTTCGCCAGGTCGATCGGATCGTGCTGGGCGACCAGGGTGATGCCCGTGCCGAGAGTCAGCCTCGTCGTCACGGCCGCCGCCTGCGCGAGGGCCACGAACGGGTCGAGGGTGCGGCCGTACTCGCCCGGCAGTTCGCCGCCCGCCGGGTAGCCGGTGGTGCGCTCCACCGGGATGTGGGTGTGCTCCGGGACGTACAGGCCGGCGAAGCCCCGCTGCTCCAGCTCCCGGGCCAGCCGCACGGGGCTGATCGTCTCGTCGGTCAGGAAGATGGTGGTCGAGATCCGCATACGGCCAACGTATGCCGTGGGGGTGTCGTTCGTCGCCGGTCATGACGGCGTCGTTCGTCAAATCCCTTCCCTTGGCCGCACGTTAACGGCTCAATACCAGGGTTCGACTGCAAGCTGCATCACTCCTGTCCCTCTCGACACCCTGGGGAGCCGACGGCATGTGCAACGAGGAAGAACACGCGGGACACACCAGCCACGCAGGAGACGCTATGGCTCGGCGCGGGCTCATCGTGACGGGGGCGGCCGCCGCCCTTACCTTGGGCAGCGTGAGCTTCGCGAGCGCCGCGCCCCGCGGGAGCGGCACGCCCCGCGACGGCGGCACGCAGACCGAGGTCGTGCGCGGCACACTGCCGCCCGGCTCGCCCGACTACGTCTATCTGCCGGTCGACGTGCCACGCGGCGTGCGGGAGATCCGCGTCTCGTACACGTACGAGAAGCCTGCGGTCCCCGCCGGTACGGCCGGCAACGCCCTCGACATCGGCCTGTTCGACGAGCGCGGCACCGAGCTGGGCGGCGAAGGCTTCCGGGGGTGGTCGGGCGGGGCGCGGTCCGAGTTCTTCGTCCGGGCGGACGACGCCACTCCCGGGTACATCCCGGGCCCGATCCGCCCCGGTACCTGGTACATCGCCCTTGGGCCGTACACCGTCGCGCCGCAGGGCCTCCCCTACGAGGTCACCGTCACGCTCGAGTACGGGCCCGCGCCCGAGCGCCGGAAGCCGGTCCATCCCGCCGAACGCGCCAAGGGGCGCGGCCGCGCCTGGTACCGGGGCGACTGCCACATCCACTCCTGGCACTCGGACGGCAGGCGCACCCCCGCCGAGATCGCCGCGCTCGCGCGGGCCGCCGGGCTCGACTTCATCAACTCGTCCGAGCACAACACCCACTCCGCGCACGCCCACTGGGCCGACCAGGCGGGCGACGACCTGCTGATCCTGGTCGGGGAGGAGGTCACCACCCGCAACGGGCACGTGGTGGCGGTGGGCACCGACCCGGGGACGTTCGTCGACTGGCGCTACCGGGCGCGCGACAACCGCTTCGGGCACTACGCCCGAGCGATCAGGCGCGCCGGCGGCCTTGTCGTACCGGCGCATCCGCACGCCACCTGCATCGGCTGCAACTGGAAGTTCGGATTCGGGGACGCCGATGCGGTGGAGATCTGGAACGGGCCGTACACGCCCGACGACGAGGTCTCGCTCGCCGACTGGGACAGCGCGCTCGCCGTCGCAGCCCGCGGCGGGAAGCGCTGGACACCCGCCATGGGCAGCAGCGACGCGCACCGTGATCCCGACCCGATCGGCACGCCGCAGACCGTCGTGCTCGCCGATGACCTGACGCGCGAGGCGATCCTCGAAGGGATCAGGGCCGGGCGCAGCTACATCGCCGAGTCCAAGGACGTCTCGGTGACGTTCTCCGCGACCGGCGGGCGAGGGCGGCACGCGGGCATCGGTGAGCGGCTGCGCGTGGCGGACGACGATCCGGTGACGGTACGGCTCGAGGTCACTGGCGCGCCGGGCTGCTCGGTCCGCTTCGCCACCGACCAGGGCGTGCTGCACACGGCGGCGTTGCCGGCGGACGGCGCGGGCACGGTCCAGTGGCGTACGACCGCGCAGTACGCCGGCTATGTACGGGCCGAGGTGCGGCACCCGGCCGTGCTGCCGCCGCTGCCGGGGGCGCCGGCCGCGCTCACCAACCCGATTTTCCTCGGGGGCAGTTGACCGGCGACGGCCGCAACCAGCGGTCGGGGCCAGGAGAGAGCAAAAGAAGATGTGGGGCGCCCCCGGGGCCCCTAGGGTTCCGGGGCATGGGATCACTTGTTCGCCACATCACCATCGACTGCGCCGACGCCTACCGGCTGGCCACCTTCTGGGCCGAGGTGCTCGACGCCCGGGTCTCCGACGAGGACGCGCCCGGCGACCCCGAAGCGCTCGTCGAGTCGAAGGGCGGGGCGCTGCTGTTCGTCACCGTCCCCGAGCCGAAGGCGGTGAAGAACCGCGTCCACCTGGACATCGTGCCGACGGACCGCACGCGGGACGAGGAGGTGGACCGGCTGCTGGCCCTCGGCGCGAGCCTGGTGGGCGACCACCGTCTCGCGGACGGCCGGGGGTGGGTGACGCTGGCGGACCTGGAGGGCAATGAGTTCTGCGTCGAGCGCGGCGCTGCCGAGCGGTCGGCCTGACCACGTCGAAACGGCCGCCGGCGCGGCGCTGCCGAGCGGCCGGCCCGACGACGCCGAAACGGCCGCCGGCCCCGGACACCGCTCTCCCTACCGGCCGTCCTTGCCGATCGGGAAGAGCGGGGTCCACGGCAGTGCCGTGCGCCACGCGTCCCCGCCGCGCATCCAGTCCCCGATGATCCTGGCGACCGGCTCGGGACCGATGACGTCCCCCTGGCAGGGCACGTGCGCCTCGAAGTGCAGCTGGTCACCGCCCTCGCGGTACTCGACCTGGTAGCTGAAGTCGTCGTTGAGCCAGACCTGCATGAAGTGCTGGTCCACCGGTTCTCTGTCGGTCCGCTCGACGATCACGAACGGGTGCGACAGATTCATGTCGGCGAGCATGTCGTGGACGGCCACCTCCGACGGGTCGTCGATCGACTTCCCGCCGGCTTCCTTGGCCCGGATCAACGGCTTCGTCATGCAGGCGACTTTACGATCCGGCACCGACAGCCGGCTGCTCAGTCCGTCATGACCAGCGACGGCGTCTCCTTCGTCAGCACCTCGCCCCGGAAGAACGCCGGGCTGCGGCGCTGCATGACGAGCATCAGGACAACTCCGAGCAGGAGCAGGCCGACGCCGATGACGAACACCGAGCCCATCCCGAGGACGGAGGAGCCCGAGCCGTAGGCCGGGTTCCACATGTCGTGGAGGGTCTTGGCGAAGACCGCCGCGAGCAGGGCGCCGCCGAGGAGCGGGAAGACGCCCTTGAAGACGAGGTCGCGGGTGGAGCGGAAGAGCTCCTTGCGGAAGTACCAGGCGCAGGCGAAGGCCGTGAGCGCGTAGTAGAAGCAGATCATCAGGCCGAGCGCGTAGATCGTGTCGACGAGGACATGCTCGCTGACCAGCGTCATGACCGTGTAGAACGCGCCGGTGGCGAGGCCCGCGATCACGGTGGCGCGGCCGGGGGTCTTGAAGCGCGGGTGGACGCGGGCGTACGACGCGGGCAGCGCCTCGTACGAGGACATCGCGAGGACCGTGCGGGCGACCGGGATGAACGTGGTCTGGAGGCTGGCCGCGGCCGAGGCGAGGACCGCCACGAAGAGCAGGATGCCGAGGACGGGGCCCATGACCGGGCCGGCGAGCGCGGCGAACACGTTGTCGGAGGTCTCGGGGTTGGCGAGGCCGAGGCCCACGTCGCCGGAGCCGACGGCCATCTGCGCGGCGATGCCGGTGGCCAGGTAGGAGCCGACGAGGACGACCATGGCGATCAGCGCGGCCCGCCCGGGCGTCTTCGTGCTGCCGACGGTCTCCTCGTTGGCGGTCAGGCAGGCGTCCCAGCCCCAGTACATGAAGATCGACAGGGACAGTCCGGCGGTGAATGCCGCGAAGGACTGGACCGCGAACGGGTTCATCCACGACCAGGAGAAGGACATGGAGGTCGCGAAGGAGTCCGCCTTGCCGAGTGCCATGGCGACGAAGACGGCGAGCACGAGCAGTTGGAGGCCGACGAGCGCGTACTGGACGTCCTTGGTGGCCGTCATGCCGCGATAGCTGATCGCGGTGGCGATCGCGATGAGGACGAGGCAGGTCAGGATGTGGACGGGTTTGGAGTCGTCCAGCGCGGCGACGGATTCGCTGCCGGTGATCTCGCCCGCGAGGAGCCAGAAGTACGAGGTGGCCACGCCCGCGAGGTTCGAGAGCACGATGATCGTGGCGATGACCAGGCCCCAGCCGCACATCCAGCCGATGCGGGGGCCGAAGGCCTTCACGGTCCAGGTGAAGGAGGTGCCGCAGTCGGGCATCACGCGGTTGAGCTCGCGGTAGGCGAAGGCGACCAGCAGCATCGGCAGGAAGCCGGCCAGGAAGACGGCCGGCATCTGCAGTCCGACCTCGCCGGCGGTGGAGCCGAGGGTGGAGGTCAGGCAGTAGACGGGGGCGACGGTGGAGATGCCGATGACGGCGCTGCCCATCAGCCCGACGGAGTTGCCGCCCAGGCCCTTGGCGCGGACGCCGCCCCCGCGGGGGGCGCTCCGTACCGTGTCTCCGGCCTGTGGCCGCGCATCCAGCTCGTTCATGAACAGGACGTTAAGTGCTGCGGTTTCCACATCCGGATGATCGAAGTCCGCATCATTCGGGATCTTCCGCGTTCGATTCCAAGGACTGAACGGCAATGCGACCGATGATTGGAAGACGTATCGCCGTTACCAGTGGTGCATCGAGAGGCGACGCCGCGACTCTTCCGAGATGCGGGAACCGCAGCCACGCCCGATTTGCCGGATTTCAAAATTTCCCGCGTCTTTTTGCGGGCCCACATTCCCCAGGGTCGCAGCCGGCCGTCAGCCCGGCCACACCACCGCCTGGAGCTCGCTGTACGCATGCAGCGCGTACGAGCCGACGTCCCGGCCCACCCCGCTCCATTTGAACCCTCCGAACGGCGCCTCCATGTTCCGGCCGACGGTGTTCACCCCGACCCCGCCCGCCCGCA
Source organism: Streptomyces sp. NPDC006283 (assembly GCF_040613325.1). Taxonomy (NCBI): domain Bacteria; kingdom Bacillati; phylum Actinomycetota; class Actinomycetes; order Kitasatosporales; family Streptomycetaceae; genus Streptomyces; species Streptomyces sp. NPDC006283. The sequence continues at coordinate 11,328 of NZ_JBEXRZ010000181.1, forward strand.
GCTCTCCCGCCACCCGAAATGCCCGCGCCACGTCCCTGGACCAGACGTAGTCGATCAGGCCGTAGTCGCTGTCGTCGGCGAGGGCGACGCCCTCCTCCTCGTCGTCGAACGGGACCACGACCACGACAGGGCCGAAGATCTCCTCCCGCACCACCCGCATGTCGTTGGTGCAGTCGGCGAAGAGGGTCGGCGCGACATAGAAGCCCCTGTCGCACGCGGGGCGCTCACCGCCCACCACCAGACGCGCGCCCTCCTTCCTGCCCAGCTCGACGTACGACTCCACCCGGTCGCGGTGTGCCGCGGAGATGACCGGTCCGACAACCGTCGCCGGGTCGGACGGGTCGCCGACCTTCAGATGTGCCGCGTACCGCGCGAGCCCCTCGACGAGGCGGTCGTACACCCCGCGCTGCGCGATCACCCGCGTCGGCGCCGTACAGATCTGACCGCTGTAGAAGGAGAACGTCGTGCCGATCCCGCGGATCGCCGCCTCGATGTCCGCGTCGTCGAAGACGAGCGCCGCGCCCTTGCCGCCGAGCTCCATCAGCTGACGCTTCATCCCGCGGCCGCACACCTCGGCGATGCGCCGGCCGACCGCCGTGGAACCGGTGAAGCTGACCATGTCGACGTCCGGGGAGTCGACGGCCGCCTCGCCGACGGCCGGCGCGGAACCCGTGACCACGTTGACCGTGCCGGGCGGTGCGCCGGCCTCCTCCAGCGCCGCCGCCATCCGGTAGACCGACAGCGGGTCCTGCGGCGCGGGCTTCACGACGACCGTGTTCCCCATCGCCAGCGCGGGCGCGACCTTGCCGGCCGGGTTCGCCCACGGATTGTTGTACGAGGTGATGCAGGTGACCACGCCGACCGGGCGGCGGACGGCGATCGCGCCGAAGACACCCGACCTGCCCATCGGGCCCGCGGCGTTGATCTGCGGCGGCACGGCCTGTTCGACCGGCTCCAGCGCGCCCTTGGCGTAACGGCGGAAGCGGGCCGCACCGACCGCGACCTGCATCCCGCGAGCGGTCGCCGTCGTCGCGCCGCTCTCGGCGCGGGCGAGCTCCGTGTGCGCGTCGCTGTCCCGCTGGATGAGGGAGGCCGCCCGGTCCAGGATCGCGGCCCGCTCCTCCGGCTTCGTACGGGACCACGCGGGGAAGGCCGCACGGGCGGCGGCAGTGGCGTCACGGACCTGGGCGCGGCTCGCCTCGGGGGCGAGCTGGACGACCTCCTCCGTGGCCGGGTCGATCACCTCGTAGTGGCCGTCGTCCGGCTCGACCCACTCCCCCGCGACGAACAGCCGCTGCGCCCTCATCGGGTCGACACCGTCCTGGTGTCCCGTCCCGACCGGAGCACGATGCCCGGTACGGCGCCGGTCACCTCGTCGTTCCGGATCGTCTCCACGCCGTTGACGCGCACCGACACGACGCCGATGGCCTTCGCGTCCAGTCGCGGGCTGTCGCCCGGCAGGTCGTGCACGAGAGTCGCCGGGCCGGCGTCGATCCGCTCCGGGTCGAAAAGGACCAGGTCGGCGTGGTGGCCCACGGCGATCCGGCCGCGTCCCCGCAAGCCGAAGAGCTGCGCCGGATCGTCGGTCAGCATCTTCACGGCCTGCTCCAGGCCCATGAGTTTCCGGCCCCGGAGACAGTCGCCGAGGAAACGGGTCGTGTAGGGAGCGCCGCACATCCGGTCCAGGTGCGCGCCGGCGTCCGAGCCGCCGAGCAGCACGTCCTCGTGCTGCCAGGTCTCCGCACGCAGGGCCCAGGAGTCCGGATCGTTGTCGGTGGGCATGGGCCACAGGACCGTGCGCAGGTCGTCGTTGGCACAGATCTCCACCAGGCACTGGAAAGGGTCCTGGCCGCGTTCGGCGGCGATGTCGCGGACGACCCGGCCGGTCAGACCCTCGTTCTCGGGCGTGTACGTGTCACCGATGACATAGCGGCCGAAGTGCGCGAGCCGGCGGAACACACCGGCCTCCTTGGAATCGGCACGGCGCAGCATCTCGGCGCGCGTCGCCGGATCGCGGAGCTTCGCGATGCGTTCGGCGACGGGCAGCGACAGGATCTCGCCCCAGCCGGGGATGAGGTTCAACGCGCAGAACGTGCCCAGCGACATGTTCATCGGCGTCAGGATCGGCATGGTGAGCGCCACGATCCGCCCACCGGCCTTGCGGGCGCGCTCGGACGGGACCAGCTGGCGCGGTACGCGTTCGGGCACGGAGGCGTCGATCGTCAGCACGTTCCAGTTGAGCGGCCTTCCCGCGGCGGCGCTCATCTCGACGAGGAGGTCGATCTCCTCGTCCCCGAACTGGTCGAGGCAGCCCGCGACGATCGCCTCGAGCTGGGTGCCCTCGTGCTCGCCCACCGCCTTGGAGAGTGCGAGGAGCTCGTCGGGACGGGCATGGCGGGAGGCGACGGGCATGCCGTCGCCGTCGGAGTGGGTGGAGGACTGGGTGGTGGACAGCCCCCAGGCGCCGGCGTCCATCGCGTCGTGCACCAAAGCGATCATCGCGTCGAGTTGGGCGGCCGTCGGCGTGCCGCCGACCGCGTCCGGCCCCATCACATGGCGGCGCAGGGCGCAGTGGCCGACCATGAAACCCGCGTTGACGGCGATGCGGCCGTCGAGGGCGTCGAGGTACTCGCCGAAGGTGTGCCAGCTCCAGGGCGCGCCCTGCTCCAGCGCGACGAGGGACATGCCCTCGACGCGGGACATCATCCGGCGCGTGTAGTCGGCGTCCTCGGGACGGGCCGGGTTGAGCGGGGCGAGGGTGAAGCCGCAGTTGCCGCCGGCGACGGTGGTCACGCCGTGGTTCAGGGACGGGGTGGCGTACGGGTCCCAGAACAGCTGGGCGTCGTAGTGGGTGTGCGGATCGACGAAGCCGGGGGCGAGGACGAGACCGGTGGCGTCCTCGGTGGTGCGGGCGGGCTCTGTCACCTGGCCGGGTGGGGCGATGACGGCGACGCGGCCGGTGCGGCCATGGTCGCCTTCGCCGCCGATGCCGACGTCGGCGCGGTAGGCGGGGGCGCCGGTGCCGTCGACGACGGTCGCGTTGCGGATGAGGTGGGCGAGCATGGTGTCCCCTTCTGCGGGTGGGGTTCTGGGGCGCTGGTGCGGCGGCGTGGTGGCGTGGCCCGGCCGGAGGGCACCGCGGTCGGCCGCGACGGCGGTGCGCTCCCTCCGGCCGGGCCGGTACGGGCGACGGTCCGGGAAGACGGCGCCCGTGCTGGGGGGGTGGGGGCGGGAGCGGGGCGCTGCGGGTCGGGCGTGGCCGCTGCGCGGGGCGTTTCCCCACCCCGCCACGGTCAGGGGAAGGGCGCCGATGGAGGCGGGCTGGTCCACGATCACCAGGACGGTGCCGAACTTGGCCTTGAGCAGCGGAC
>NZ_JBEXRZ010000182.1:0-14677 GCF_040613325.1 Streptomyces sp. NPDC006283
CTCGGTCTCGTCTCCCCCGACCGCACGCCTGGCCGGGGCCGGCGCTACTCGGCCCGTGACATCGAACTGCTGCGTACGGTCCAGCAGTTGTCGCATACATGACGGAAGCGGGCCAGGCCTTCGTCCGTGAGCCGTACGAGGGAAGCCCGGCCGTCGGCCGGGTCCGGTTCGCGGGCGACCAGGCCGAGTTCCTCCAGGGCACGCAACTGACGGCTCATGGTCGCCTTGCCGACGCCGAAGTAGCCGGCCAGTTCCGTGGCCCGCTGTGCGCCGGCCTCCTCCAGCCGTACGAGCAGTCCGTACGCGGCGGGTTCCAGCTCCGGGTGCACCTCGCGCGCCATTTCCCCGGAGGAAGCCCTCGCGCGGCGCAGAAACACGGACAACTCCCGCTCCAGGGCGAGGAATTCCTGGTCCCCACCACTTCTTCCCCCGGGGCCCGTTCCCCTCGCCGTACCGCCTCCGTGCACGTCAGCACCCCTCGCACGCTTTTCCGGTCCTGAAAGCTGTTTCCGGCGGCCGGTATTGCCGCTGCTCCCCCAAGTATTTCGCAGGCACAACCGCACGGCGGCGACCGGTCCCCCGTCCTTGGAGGGTCCGTGTGCGACTGTCTACGACCTCTTCAGGGCCCTCGCGGGCGGCTGAGCCGTCGGCACACGCCCCTGGGCCGCCCGCCCCGCCGAGCCGGTCGTCACGACCAGTGCGCGGGGCGGGTCAGCCCGTCAGGGAGCCGGGTGGCCGCGTCGCCCCTGGCGGCGTTGAGCTGAGGCTGGGTGAGGAAGATGCAGCCGGTCAGATCCGCGCCGGACAGATCAGCGTCCCTGAGATCGGCTCCGATGAGGTCGGCCAGTCGCAGATCCGCGCCCCTCAGATCGGCCGCGATCAAGTAGGCGCCGCGCAGGCTGACACCCCGCAGATCCGCGTTCCTGAGCGCGGCCCCCATCAGATCGGCACCCCTGCGGTCCTTCTTCTTGCGCCGGACCGCCGCGCGGACGAGTTCGCTGGTCCGCAGCAGCAGGGTATTGACCTCCTGGCGGTGCGCGGCGACGTCCAGCTTCCGCAGGGCGTCGGGCGCGAGGCGGGTCAGCTCCGTAACGTTCTCGCGCTGCCGGCGCAGATCCGCGTGCACTTCGCGTGCGGCCGGCAGCGTCAGTGCCTCCTCGACGTACCAGAGCAGTTCGTGGAGCTGCCGTACGACGGGGAAGACCGCGAACATCTCGTCGGCCGTTTCCGGTGCCTGCCGCCAGTCCCGGCCGCCGAAGGTGACCTGCGAGACCTGCTGTCCGGCGCCGAAGCAGTCGTAGACGGTGCAGCCCTGGAAGCCGCTCTCGCGGAGGCGGGTGTGGATGCCGCAGCCGAAGTCGGTGCGCAGATTGGCGCAGGGTTTCCCGGCGTCCTTGTTCACGGCGAAGTCGGCGGAGACGGCGAAGGGCAGTGCGACGCAGCACAGCCCGAAGCATTTCGAGCAGTCGGCCTGCAGAGCGGTCATCCGTCCATTGTGCGGGACACGTGGGCACCGCTCGGGCCCGGGCGGTGGGTCACCGGACGCTGTGCCCACAGCGTCCGGTGCACCACCGCCGGGCCCGTCACCGGCGCTGAGGCGGCGATTGCGGCCCGTCGACCGCGGGCGCTCAGGCCGCGGCCGTCACCGGCACGTCCGCCGGGGCGAGCGCGATCTCCAGCACCTGCCGGACGTCCGTCACCGGGTGGACCTCCAGCTTGTCGAGGATCTCGGCCGGGACGTCGTCCAGGTCCGCCTCGTTCCGCTTCGGGATCACGACGGTGGAGATGCCCGCCCGGTGTGCCGTGAGCAGCTTCTGCTTCACGCCGCCGATGGGCAGCACCCGACCGGTCAGCGACACCTCGCCGGTCATCGCCACGTCCGTGCGCACCAGGCGCCCGGAGAGCAGCGACGCGAGCGCCGTCGTCATGGTGACGCCCGCGCTCGGGCCGTCCTTGGGCACCGCGCCTGCCGGGAAGTGGATGTGCACGCCCCGGTCCTTGAGGTCGGCGACCGGCAGCTCCAGTTCCGCGCCGTGCGAGCGCAGGAAGCTCAGCGCGATCTGCGCGGACTCCTTCATGACGTCGCCGAGCTGACCGGTCAGGGTCAGTCCGGCCGCACCCGTCTCCGGGTCGGCGAGCGACGCCTCCACGAACAGGACGTCACCGCCGGCACCGGTCACGGCCAGGCCGGTGGCCACGCTGGGCACCGCGGTGCGGCGCTCGGCCGGGTCCTGCGCGGACTCCGGCACGTGGTGCGGCCGGCCGATGAGACCGCGCAGTTCCTCGTGCGTGATCGTGAACGGCAGCTCGCGGTCGCCCAGTTCGTGCTGGGCCGCGACCTTCCTGAGCAGCCGGGCGATGGCCCGCTCCAGATTCCGTACGCCCGCTTCGCGGGTGTACTCGCCCGCCAGCTTGCGCAGCGCCGAGTCGTCCAGGGTCACCTCGCCGGGTTCCAGACCGCCCCGCTCGAGCTGGCGGGGCACGAGGTGGTCCCGGGCGATGACGATCTTCTCGTCCTCGGTGTAGCCGTCGAGCCGCACCAGTTCCATGCGGTCGAGCAGCGCCTCGGGGATGGCCTCCAGGACGTTGGCGGTGGCCAGGAAGACGACGTCGCTGAGGTCGAGTTCGACCTCCAGGTAGTGGTCGCGGAAGGTGTGGTTCTGCGCGGGGTCGAGGACCTCGAGCAGGGCCGCGGCGGGGTCGCCGCGGAAGTCGGAACCGACCTTGTCGATCTCGTCGAGCAGGACGACCGGGTTCATGGAACCGGCCTCCTTGATCGCGCGGACGATCCGTCCGGGCAACGCGCCGACGTAGGTACGCCGGTGGCCGCGGATCTCGGCCTCGTCCCGCACGCCGCCGAGCGCGACGCGCACGAACGTGCGCCCCATCGCGTGGGCGACGGACTCGCCGAGCGAGGTCTTGCCCACCCCGGGCGGGCCGACGAGCGCGAGCACCGCGCCCCCGCGCCGCCCGCCGACCACGCCCAGGCCCCGGTCGGCGCGCCGCTTGCGCACTGCCAGGTATTCGGTGATCCGTTCCTTCACGTCCTGCAGCCCCGCGTGCTCCGCGTCCAGCACGGCCTTGGCACCCTGGATGTCGTACGCGTCCTCGGTCCGCTCGTTCCAGGGCAGCTCGAGAACGGTGTCCAGCCAGGTGCGGATCCAGGAGCTCTCGGGGCTCTGGTCGGAGGCCCGCTCCAGCTTCTCCACCTCTTTGAGCGCGGCCTCCCGAACCTTCTCCGGCAGGTCGGCGGCCTCGACACGGGCCCGGTAGTCGTCGGACTCGTCCTCGCCCTCCTGGCCGTTCAGCTCGCGCAGCTCCTTGCGCACGGCGTCGAGCTGACGCCGCAGCAGGAACTCGCGCTGCTGCTTGTCGACGCCCTCCTGGACGTCCTTGGCGATGGACTCGGCGACGTCCTGTTCCGCGAGATGGTCGCGGAGCTGCTCTGTGGCGAGCTTGAGGCGGGCGACCGGGTCGGTGGTCTCCAGGAGCTCGATCTTCTGGGCGGTGGTCAGGAACGGCGAGTAGCCGGCGTTGTCGGCGAGCTGGGAGATGCCGTCGATCTGCTGCACCCGGTCGACGACCTGCCAGGCCCCGCGCTTCTTCAGCCAGTCGGTGGCCAGCGCCTTGTACTCCTTGACCAGCTCGGTCACCGAGCCGGGCACGGGGTCGGGGACGGTCTCCTCGACCACGCTTCCCTCGACCCACAGAGCGGCCCCGGGCCCGGTCGTCCCGGCGCCGATACGGACGCGGCCCACGCCGCGGATCAGTGCGCCCGGGTCGCCGTCGGACAGCCGGCCGACCTGCTCGACGGTGCCGAGCACACCCGTCGCGGCGTAGGTGCCGTCGACGCGGGGGACGAGCAGCACCTTCGGCTTGCTGCCGTTTCCGGAGGGACGGACGGCAGCCTGTGCGGCCTCCACCGCGGCCCGTACATCGGTGTCGGACAGGTCGAGCGGAACGACCATGCCGGGCAGCACGACCTCGTCGTCGAGCGGCAGCACGGGCAGTGTGAGGTTCGCCTTGGAATCGGCAGCCATGATCTCCCCTTAGGCAGTCAAGTTGAGCTGTACCGACTCAATGCAAGTGAGCCTTGGAATGTTCCCTGCCGCCTGTTCGCTGTGAGCGATCATCCCCTGCACGGTGTCCTGTAGCGCTTGACCCTGCAAAGGTCAGCTTGATCCTGCATGTGATCTCGCACAGGTCAGCGTGACCTTGCAACAAGGGCCAGCGTTAGCTGGCCGTGGTGCATGCGTTGAAGGTGCTGTCGGGCGGGTCCGCCGGGCCACCAATCGAGGGGTTCGAGGTCGCGTACGCCGACCGGGACGGGTCGGAGTTCCGCCTGCCGCTGGTGGACGCCTGGGCCGTACGGTTCGAGGACGTCGCTCCGGTACGCGCGTTCAAGTCGTACAAGGGACAGCGTCATCTGCCGGGCCTGTGGTGGTCGGCGACGGCCGGTGGGCACGTTGGGTACGAGTCCTGGCTGGAACGCGATCACGTGATGCTTCTGGACTTCGACCCGTCGGTGGTGGGGATCTCCTCGCAGCCGTTCTGGCTGTTCTGGCGGTCGGAGGCGGGCAAGGCCGTCTCGCACGCACCGGACTACTTCGCCCGCCGGGATGACGGCACGGCGGTGGTGGTCGACTGCCGTCCGGCGGATCGCCGCAAGCCTCGGGACGTGGTGAAGTTCGAGGCGACGCGGAGGGCCTGCACTCAGGTGGGCTGGGAGTTCCGGCTGGTGGGGGCGCCGGATGTCATCGTGGTGCGCAATGTGCGCTGGCTGGCCGGTTACCGCCATCCCCGGCACCGGCTGGAGCCGGTCGCCTCCGAGTTGCTGGCGGCGTTCGCCGAGCCGCGGCCGCTGCTGGACGGGGCGGCTTCGGTGGGGGATGAGATCGCGGTGCTGCCGGTGCTGTTCCATCTGCTGTGGACACACGAGCTGGCCGTGGACGTGTCCGTTCCTCTGCACACGGAAGCTGCGGTGTCCGCAGGGGTGACCGGTGGCTGCTGAGCGCGGGGCGGTGCTGCGGCCCGGTGACTGGATCACCTACGGCGACGGGGACCACCAGGTGGTGGCGCTCGCCGGTACGTCGGTGCGGCTGCGGTCGCAGTCCGGGGCGGAATCGGTGGTGCTGGCCTCGCACCTGATGGCGGCGCCGGACTTCTCCGTCACCGGCACGGAGCCGTTGCCCGCGCTGGAGCCGTCCGGGCTGCTGACGGCGCTTCCAGAGGCGGTGCTGGCGGCGGCGAAGGAGTGGGAACGGCACATTGCCGAAGTCAACACGGGGCTGCCCGCCGGCTCCGGGCCTGGCACGTCTCCTCGGCCGGAGTACGACCCGGCGGTGCACCCGCTGAGCGAGCGGACCCGGGCGAAGGCGGTCGAGCTGGGGGTGGGCCTGCGCACGGTGAACGAGAAGCGGGCCCGTTATGCCCGGCAGGGGCTCTGGGGCCTGGTCGATCAGCGTCTGGTGCGGGTATCGGAGCCGACCGGGCGGGCGGATGCCCGCCTGGTGGCGGCGATCCGGGAGGTTGTGGACGCGGAGACGTCTGGCTCGACGGGGACCCGCTCACGGCTGATCCGCCGGGTGGTGAAGCTGGTGGAGGCCACCCACGGCGAGGGGGTGGTTCCGCTGCCGAGCAAGAACACCTTCTACAAGCTGATCGACGCGCTGTCGGCCGGGCGGCATACGTTCGGTTCGGCGGTCACGCGGCGGCAGACCGCGAACCGGCCGCAGGGTCCGTTCACCCAGACGTTCGCGGACCGGCCCGGTGAACAGGTGCAGATCGACTCCACCCCGCTGGACGTGATGGTGGTGCTCGATTCGGGGCTGACGGCCCGCGCGGATCTGACGATCGCGGTCGACGTCGCGACCCGCACGATCTGCGCCGCGGTGCTGCGGCCGGTTGGCACGAAGGCGGTCGACGCCTCGCTGCTGCTGGCCCGGATGCTGGTGCCCGAGCCGATGCGGCCCGGCTGGCCTGCCTCGCTTCGGATGGCGGCCTCACGGATGCCGCACCTGCGGCTGCTGGACGTGGACGCGCGGATGGAACAGGCCGCGGCGAAACCGGTGATCGTGCCGGACACCGTCGTCATCGACGGCGGGAAGGTGTTCATCTCCGACACGTTCCTGCGGGCCTGCGAACGACTCGGTGTCTCGGTGCAGCGGGCGCGTCCGCGCACGCCCACCGACAAGGCGATCGTGGAGACTACGTTCGCCTCGATCAACACGCTGTTCACCCAACACCTGGCCGGCTACACCGGCCGGGACGTCTCCCGCCGCGGCGAACGGGTCGAGGACCGGGCCGTCTGGACGGTCCCGGAGCTTCAGGACCTGCTGGATGAATGGCTGCTGGCCGGGTGGCAGGCCAGGCCCCACAGCGCCCTGCGCGACCCGTTCCGCCCGAAGAGGGCGATGTCGCCGAACGACAAATACGCCTCCCTGGTGGCGGCCTGCGGCTATCTGCCGCTCGTGCTGCGCGGCGAGGACTACCTGGAACTGCTGCCGACGGCCTGGCGGGCGATCAACGACTACGGCATCCAGATCAGTTACCGCACCTACGACAGCCCCGACCTGGGGCCGCATCGGCGCGAGCACTCCGGGATCACCGCCAAGCGCGGTCTGTGGGAAGTGCACTACGACCCCTACGACCTGTCCCAGGTGTTCGTCCGCACACCGGGCGGCTGGGTCACCGCGCCCTGGACACAGTGGCCGCTGGTGAACGCGCCGTTCGCGGACTTCACCTGGCAACACGCACGCCGCCTGGCGGCCGAGGCCGGACTGGACGACACCAACGAGGCGGCCGTCGCCCGCGTCCTGGACGGCCTGCTCACCCGCGCCGAACACGGCCCGGACACCCGGTCGGCCAAGGTGGCCGCCCGCACCCGCACCGCCCGCACCGTCCCCGCACCCGCCGCGGCACCCGAGACCGACAACGACACCGCGTCCCAGCCAGAGCCCCAGTCGCCTGCGGCGATGGCGGAGTTCGGAATCTTCGACGCCCACGCAGAAGCCGAAAGGTGGCTATGAACACGCCCTCCCTGCCCGCCCCGGACACGGCGGCGGAGGTTCCGCCGGACAACCCGCTGACCACCAAGGAGGGCTGGCGCCATTTCGTCGGCCACGAGCCGGTCCCGCCCCGGCTGCTGACGGCCGCCGAGCAGGCAGCGCTGAGCCCGCGGGAACGGATGCGCGAGGACGAACGACGCCGCGAGTATCACGCCGACCTGCCGATGGTGAACACCCCGGTCATCCGCAAGGTGACGGCCACCTCCAGGCTGTTGATCCAGCTCAACCGCAACCAGATCTCCGCCCGCCGCGGCGTGATCCTCTCCGGCGCCTCCGGCACCGGGAAGACGACCGCCCTGACCCAACTCGGCCGCGCCCACGAACTGGCCGTCCGCAGGCGGCACCCACGCGATGCGAACCGGCTCCCGGTCGTCTACGTCACCGTCCCTCCGGCGGCCACCCCGAAGATGCTCGCGATGGAGTTCGCCCGCTTCTTCGGGCTGACCTTCCCCTCCCGGGCCAACATCACCGACATCGTCGACGCCGTCTGCGCCACCGCCGCACACGTCCACGTCGACCTGGTGCTCGTCGACGAAATCCACAACCTGACCCTCACCACCCGCTCCGGAGCCGAAGCCTCCGACCAGCTCAAGTACTTCGCCGAACGGCTGCCCGCGACCTTCGCCTACGCGGGCATCGACATCGAGTCCAAGGGCCTGTTCGCCGGCACCCGGGGACGGCAGATCGCCGGACGCTTCGTCGTCATCTCCGCCGCCCCGTTCGCGCACGCCACCGCCGAGGACCAGGACGCCTGGCGGGCCCTGGTGGGCACCCTGGAATCCACACTCCGGCTGCACCACCACGCCCTCGGCACGCTGGCCGGGCTGAGCGAGTACCTCTTCCACCGCACCAGCGGCATGATCGGCAGTCTCTCCCAGCTCATCCGCGGCGCCGCCGTCCTGGCCATCGAGGACGAAAGCGAGCGCATCACCGAGGACCTCCTGGAGGCCGTTCCTGTCGACTACGCAGCCGAGCAGTCCGAGCAGCGCACCGCCCCCGCCAGACCCGCGAGGAAGCGGAGGCGCGTGGCCTAATGCACATCCGCCGACTGCCCGATCCCGTTCCGCCCGCACAGCACGAGATCCCTGCCTCCTACATCAGCCGCCTGGCCACCCTCCACGGCCTCGACATCAACGACCTCTGGACACAGGTCACCGAACGCGAGAAGTCCGGCGGCATGCGCCGCGTCGTCGTCCCCGAACGCCTCGCCGCGCTTACCGGCCGCACCGTCCACGCCCTCGCCGGAGCCCTGCCCGAACTACGCACACCACGGCCCGACTGGACGATGTTCCGGCACCAACCACAGACCGGCTGCCACCGCTGCGACGCCCGGCACCCCGGCGGCAAAGTGACCCGGCTCCTACCCCACCACCGCTACGTCTGCCTGCGCCACCGCACCTGGATCGGCCCGCCCGACATCGACCACCCCGCCGTCGACCTCACCCAACTGCCCGAAATCGTCGACGCCCAGCGCAAACACCTGCGCATCCTCAGCCGCTACGGCTGGACCGCCACCTACGACGCCGTGCTCAGCGGCCTCATGCTCTGCGCACACATCTGGTCCGTCGACGGCTACCCGGTCCCATTCGGCACCTGGGACACCTGGGACGACCGCATCGGCCTCCTCATCCCGTTCGACCGGGACAAGCAGGACTACACCAACTACAGCACCTCGCGAATGTTCGCAGCGGTCTATCCCGAGGCCGTTGCCCTGGCACCCCTGATCGCCTCACCCCACTGGCGGCAGCTGGCCGACGGCACCAAAGCCGAACAAGCCCGCTTCTTCACAGAGATCAGCAACCGCGTCACCTACCCCTACAACCCACCCGACCGCAAGGGCGACGCCATCGCGCACTGGTCCCTCGCCGACTCCTGGCGCCCGCCCAGCCAACCCCTGACGACCTACACACCCGGCCGCATGCACGGCAAGCTCCCCGGCCTCGCAGCGAACCGGCTCGCCCGCCACGAAAAAGGCGCGATGTGGTTCAGCCGCACCCGCAAGGACCAGGGCCGCACACTCCTCTTCCACAGCCACCTCAAACCGGTCCTCCTGCGAGACCGCGAACACCAATACGAGAAGTGGGAAGGAACCATCTGGCACAGCACACGCACCGACGAACTCATGCGCAAGGAGGTCGCGGAAATGCGCCGAGCTTCCGAAGCCAAGACCCCTCGCCTGCCACAGCAGCGGACGGAAAATGCAGAGTCAACCTGCGCAGAACCACACCCTGCCGACCAACCCGTTCCTGCATCCCCCAGCTAGGCACCGACCCGGGATGCAACAACGAACGGGACGGGACACACGGGCTGTGACCAGGCACGTTTCCGGCCGGATACCGAATCGGGGCGGACTCCGTGACAACGTGGCCCCATGACCGGGGATTCCCTGCGTCGGCGGATCGCGCGGTGCTGAGCATGCTCGTCGAGGACCTGGGCCCATGGCTGGCCGTGGAGTACACGGCGGTGCACGGCGAGAAGGCGCCCCGCCCCTGACCCGCCGCCCCGCGACCCGCCCGCCCCGTGACTCGCGTCACCACGAAATACGGTCGCCGACGGACATCGGGCAGGTGTGTAATAACCAATTAAGCCTTTGGTCTATTACTTCCCGTCCCGAGGAGCCCCGGATGTCCTTCGAGTCCACCGCCGAGATCGTTGATGCCTGGGTCCACGGCTGGGTCGTCTCACGCGGCTCCGCGGACCCGGTGCCCAGGCCCTGGGGCTTCACCGTCGACGTCGGCCAGGTCAAGCACGCCACCCGCCACGTCCTGACCGCGGACGACGAGGCGACCGTACGCAAGGTCGCCGCTGAGGTGGCCGCGCCGACCGTCTGGCTGAAGGTCTTCACCGACCCCGGCTCCGTCCTCGACTGGGTGGGCCCCGACTGGTCGGTCGACGAACCGGGCTGGCTGATGTCCGCCGAGCTGCGCCGCACCGAAACGGCCGTGCCCGACGGCTACACCCTCAAGACATGGACGCGCGGCGGTGTCGTCCGGGCCCTCGTGGTGGCCGCCGACGGCTCCTTCGCGGCCCGCGCCCAGATCGCACCGACCGGGCGCACGGCCGTCGTCGACCAGGTCGAGACGGCGCCGGAGCACCGCCGCAAGGGCCTCGGCCGGCTGGTGATGCACACCCTCCACAACGCCGCGATCGAACAGGGCGCCACAGTGGGCGTACTGGGCGGGACACCCGACGGCCGGGCCCTCTACGAGTCCCTGGGCTGGCGCGTCCACGCGCCGCTGGTGAGCCTGTTCCACAGCTCGGCAGCCCGCTGAACACGCCGCCGGATCACGGCCGGAGAATCGCCGTGTCGCCCGGCCCGCAACGGCCGTCACGGCAGCCAGTGGGCACGGCCGTGAACCGACGGCCGTGCCATGAGCGATAGAGGAGGCGTGAGACTGATGCGCCCCTCGGGGGGAGAACGTGACGACGCAGCGCTGCTGCGAGCGGTCGCGCGCGGGGACACCGAAGCGCTCGGCGTGCTGCACGACCGGCACGCCGGCTGGCTGCACATGCGTCTGACCCGCCGCTGCAACGACCCGGAGACCGTACGGGAAGTGCTCCAGGACACCTTTGTAACCGTCTGGCGTTCGGCCGCGTCCCACCGGGGCGGCGAAGCGGGCGGCTGGCTGTGGGTGATCGCCGCCCGCCGCCTGGTCGACGCGCAGCGCGCGCGGGCCAGGCAGGAGCGGGTGTTCCACGAGCCGGCCGGAACGGCGCCCTCTGCCGAGGACCGTGTCCTCGCGGGCCTGGAGTACGGCGACGTGGGCTCGGCCCTTGACCGCATCGCACCGGAACTGCGCGAGGTCCTGCGGGCCACCGTCGTCGACGGCCTGACCACACGTGAGACCGCGCACCTGCTCGGCATACCCGAGGGCACGGTCAAGACCCGGGCACTACGGGCTCGCCGCGAACTGCGTACCGCACTCGGCCGACTGCCGCTGGGGGGCACCGCATGAACACATGGCATGTGAGCGACGAACTGGCCGCCCGGTACGCCACGGGTTCGGCTCCCGAACCCGACGCCTGGTCGCTGGAGAAGCACGTCGAGTCGTGCACCGCATGCGCCTCCCGCGTCTCCGCCGTGGTGGGCGCGGGGGACGCGGGAGCGCTGCTGGCGGAGCTGCGATCCGAGCTCCTGGCGACGGCTGCGTCCACCCCCGTCCGCCGGCCGCTGCGCTCCCGCCTGCGGGGTGCAGCGGAGACCGGGCGCTTCACCGCAGGACGGCGGGCCGGCCCGCCGCTCACCGCACGAAGGGGCGGCTCGCCGTTCACCGCAGGACGGGTCGGCCCGCCGCGCGCCGCGGAACGGATCGGCCGGGCACGGGCCGTCCTCCGCCTGGCCTGGAGCGTGGGGCCCGGGCTGCACCGCGCCTGGGCCGTCGCACTGCTGCTCGTCGGGGCCGCGGCGTTCGGACTCGGCAGGGGTGCCGGGTTCGAGGGCGCCCGCCCGCTGTTGCTGCTCGTCTCGCCGCTGCTGCCGCTCGCCGGGGTCGGTCTGTCGTACGGGCGGCACTCCGATCCGATGTACGAGATCGCCGTGTCGACCCCCTCCGGCGGGCTGCGCCTGCTGCTGGCACGCACGGCAGCCGTGCTCGCGACAGGCGTGCCCGCGCTCACCGCGATCGGCGCGCTGTTGCCGCCCGGCGCCGGCGGGCCGGGTGCGGCGGCGTGGCTGCTGCCCGGGCTGGCCCTGACCCTCGCGGCGCTGGCGCTCGGTTCCTACGTCGGCTGCCGGAAGGCGGCAGCGGCTCTGGCGGCCGGCTGGCTGGGCGTGGTCGTGGTCCCCGTCCTGGGGGCGATGCCCTCGGAGATGGCCGACCGTCTCGCGCACATCGCGGGCGGACCGGCCGCTCAGGGCGGCTGGGGATTCGCGGCAGTGCTGTGCGCAGGGCTCCTGGCGCTGCGCCGTTACTCGTTCGACCACTTGGAGAAGATGTGAGCACCAGGGGCGGCACGGCAGCGGTCACCGGCCTGACGGTCCGGCACCGCAGGACGGTGGCACTGGACGCCGTCGACGTCTGCTTCGGGACCGGGGTGCACGGTCTGCTGGGCCCCAACGGGGCAGGCAAGACCTCGCTGATCCGGGTCCTGGCGACCGTCGCCGCACCGGCGAACGGCCGGGTGGAGCTGCTGGGCCGCGACGTGTCGGCACACACCGAGCGTGCGGAGGTGCGGCGCAGACTGGGCTATCTGCCGCAGGAGTTCGGCTTCTACCCGGGCTTTACGGTGCGCGAGTTCGTCGCCTATGTCGCGTGGCTGAAGGAGATGCCGGCGCCGGACGTCCCGGGCGCGGTGGAGCGGGCGGTGGAACGGGTCGGACTCGGGGAGCGCATCGACGCGAAGGTGAAGACCCTGTCGGGCGGCATGGTGCGGCGGGTCGGTATCGCGCAGGCGATCGTGAACGAGCCGGAGCTGCTGCTGCTCGACGAGCCGACCGCCGGTCTCGATCCGGAGCAGCGCGTCGAATTCAGAGCACTGCTCCGGGAATTGGGCACCGATTCCACCGTGATCGTCTCCACCCACCTGGTGGAGGACGTGGCGGCGGCCTGCTCCGAGGTGACCCTGATCGAGTCCGGTCGGCTCGCCTTCCGCGGCACCACCGCGGAATTGACCGCGCTCGGCGAGGGCTTCGCCGACGAGGGGCACGGGGCCAACCCGATCGAGCGCGGATACACCGCCGCGCTGCGCACCCACCGCGCCCGCCCCGCCAAGGTGCGCCGGTGACCGCCACGGCCGCGACACCGGCCGCCCCGGTGCGCCCCGCAACGGTGCGCCCCGCCCCGCACCCGTTCCGCAGTGAGCTGCTGCGCGGTTCCGCACCGTGGGCAGGCGTCGCCGTCACCGTCACGCTCGCGATCGCCCTCGCCGGCAAGGCCGCTCAGTGGCAGGGAAGTTGGGGCGAGACGCAGGCACTGCTGCACACCGCGACGGCACTGCTGGGCGGTCCGCTCGCGGCGGCCACGGGCTGCTGGCAGGGCGGGAGGGAGCGGCGGCGGCGTACGGACGGCCTGCGCGCCTCGGCCGCACGCGGCGAGCTCGCCCAGTTCCTGACGGCATCGCTGCCGACGGCGCTGTGGGTCGTCGCGGGCCAGTTGCTGGCGACGGCCGGGGCGCTGGTGGCCACCTGGCCGTACACCTCCGCGGGCCGCCCCTTCCTCTCGCCCGTGCTCGTGGACGCCGCCCTGCTGGTGGCCATGACGCTCCTGGGTCATGTCGTCGGACGACTGGTGGCATGGCGGGCCGCCGCACCGGCGCTGGCCGTGTGCTGCTACATCCTGCTCGCCGCTCCGTCCTACACCATGAGCGGAGCTCGCCATCTCAGCCCGGCGTCGGCCGACTTCACGGGCGAAATGGTCGCTGTGTGGTGGCAGCCCGTCGCCGCGACCGCATGGACGGGCGGTCTGGCGGCGGCCGCAGTGCTGGCGCACACCGCCCGCCGCCGGTTCGCGGCACTGGTGCCGCTGACCGCCGCGGCCCTCGCGGCCGTCCTCATCACGCAGGCGGGAGACGACATGTGGCGCGACCATCCCCTCTCGCACCGGCAGGTGTGCGACACCTCCGAACGGCCCCACATCTGCGTGAACGCCCTGCACGCCGGGCTGCTCCCCGAGGTCGACAGCGCCCTCGGCGATTTCCACGGGCGCCTTCAAGGAGTCGAGAACCTCCCGGTCCGCTTCGAGGACCTGCGCGCCGACTCGAAGCACGGAGACGCCGAGCTCCCCACCCTGACTCCGCTCGGCTGGAGCGTCGTCCGGGGCAGACTCACCGACCCCGAGTCCTACGCGTGGCAGGCGGCCGCGGCGATCACCGCCATCCATGACCCCTGCGGCGCACGCGGCGAGGACGCACGAGCCCTCCGTGTCGACATGGCGGTCACGGACTGGCTCGGCCGCGGTGCCGGCCGGCCCACCGACGACCAGGACGCCTCGCAGGCGCTCCGCGACGCCGCCGACCGCGCGGCACGCGCCCGCCTGGACGCCGTGCCGGACGACGAGCGCCGCGACTGGCTGTCCCGCTATTTCGCGACCGTTCACAGCTGCGACCCGAAGGACGTGCCGGCCCTGTGACCGCCCGCACCGCACCCGCGCGCCCGGCCCCCCGCCTCGCCGGCCCGCTGCTGCTCGCCCGCTCACGCGCCGTCCCGCTCACACTGGCCGCTCTGGGCGTCGTCACCGTGCTCGCCGTCTGGTCGGCGTACGGCCTGGACGCCCACCTCGATCCCGGCCGGCTCGTGCCGGTCGTCGCGCTCGCCCCGCTGATGGCCGCCGCGGTGATCGGCACCGGACTCCATTCGTCCATGGACGAGTTGGAGTGCACCGCGGTGCGTCCCTGGTGGCCCCGGCGCCTGGCGCAGTCGGCCGGCCTCACGGCGCTCGCCGTGGCGCTGCTCGCGCTCGCGGTGCTCGCCTACGAGGGCCGGTTCGGCGCCCCCGCCATGGTGCGCAACACTCTCGGCGCCGTCGGCATCACGGTGGCCGCTGCCGCCGTGGTCGGCGCACGGCTGAGCTGGCTTCCCGCATTCGTGTACCTCAGCGCCGTCTATCTGGGCGCGCCCCGGGCGCACGGCGGTGCGGCACAGATCTGGGCCTGGCCGATGCAGCCGGGCGGCC
>NZ_JBEXRZ010000183.1:0-14597 GCF_040613325.1 Streptomyces sp. NPDC006283
GGATCCGTCCGGATCCGCGCCGCCGTGGTTCTCCTGTGCCGGCTCTCCCTGTCGGGTCAGCCGCTGACGACCATGTAGCCGAGGAGGCCCAGGGCGAGGGCGAGCAGCGCGACGAACGTGACCGTCGCCGCCATGCCGCCGGAGTCGCTGTCGCGGCGTCCCGTCTTTCCCCCGTTGCGCGCGTCCTGTGTGGCGGGTGTGTCCGTCACGCTCGCAGCGTTCTTCACGTGGTGCTCCTGTGGTGCTGTGTTGCCGGCCCCTGCCGTGGTCACCGGAGGGGATCTGATCGCGGCCTTCTGAGCCGTGTGGCACAGAGTAGCGGCTACTGGTCCAGACCAGTTCGCGGGGGCGTCACGCGTGAATCCCGGCCTGCTCAATCCTGTTGTACCAAGGCGGAGTTGCCCTCGCTGCGGCGGGTGTCCGACAACGCGCCCGCATCGACATCACGCGTTCGCAGACCGGCCGGATCCGAAACTACCGGACCGGCGGGAAGGACACCTGTCGACGGCGCCGGAAAAGGTCGCGATGTATGCCGGGGCGGGCCACGAGCCGTGGGCGTGAGGGGCGCGACGGCGGCGCGGCGGTGTGGGTTACGGCGCGGAAGTACCCGTTCGACGGAGCGATCCGGTCACCGGGCACGTATCACATGCCGACCGCACCTCCGCCAAGGAGACTCCCATGCGCACGGTATCCCCGCCCTGGACCTACACCCTCCAGCTCCCGCACGATCCCCGTGCTCCGGGCGTAGCGCGGCACACCCTGCGCGCGGTGCTGCATGCCCACCGGCTCGGCGCGCTCCTCGAGACCGCGGAGCTGCTCGCCGGCGAGCTCGTCACCAACGCGCTCCAGCACGCCGAGGGCACCTGCGGTCTGCGACTCCGCGAACCCGTGCCAGGGCGGCTGCGGATCGGAGTGTGGGACGCCAGCCCTGACATCCCGCCACCCTTCAAGGGGGACCCGACCGTCGCGCCCGACGGGGAGGCCGAGCACGGCAGAGGCCTGCGCATCGTGGAGATGTGCGCCGACAACTGGGGCGCGACCACACTCCATCAAGGCGGCAAGCTTCTGTGGGTGGAACTGGTCGAGGGCGACTGATCGTGCACGGCGTCGTTGCGCCTACCGGCCGACGTGGTCGAACTCGCCGACCCGCACGCCGAGCACGAACGCGTCCCACTTCTCGTGCGTCGTCGTGACGACACCGCCGATGCGGACGAGGCCGTCGGGGGTGTGGGTGACGTCTATGCACGGGCTGGCGCCGCCCGTTTTGAGGGCGTGGGTCAGCGACGCGAAGGCGTCCGGGGTGGCGTGGAGCCTCTGGCGCTCGCACTGACCACGGGAGAGCTGCCCGTGTACGGGGAGTCGGGCGGTCAAGCCGGCCCGGAAGGGACCCAGGCGGCCGTCCATTCGGCAGTGGAGTCGTAGCCGGCGGGGACGCGTCCGCACTCCGCGTACACGTCGACGAACAAGGTGGTCGTGGAGTCGTTCCATTTGACGTGGATCTGGTCGGGAGTGCCCGGGTGCCTGAAGGTGGAGCCCAGGGTGAGAGACCCGGAGCTTTCGCGGTTCCAGTCGCGGGTCAGCTCCCAGCCTCGCTCCGCCAACTGCTGACGCAGCCTGTCCTGGGAGGCGCGTGCCTGCTCCTCGGGGACGTCCTCGACGGACCAGGAGAGCCCGAAGCTGCGGACGTCGCGCCGTGCTTCGTCGATGTGCCCCAGGCTCTCGAGCCCGCGGTAGTAGCAGGCCCCGTCGCTCATACGGGCCGGCTGCACGGTGTGTGCTCCGGGCAGCCCGAAGGCGTCGTACGTCAGTTGGGAACGCTCCTTCAGGCGCCGCGCCACGGCGTCCGGGTCGGCCTTCGGGTACGGCGCGCCCTCCCACACGGCCTGCGCCCCGCGCGAGACCGCCATGGCGGCGCCGACAGTCAGCGTCCCGCCGACGGCCACGGCGAGCATCACGAGTACGGCGAACAGGGCCTTCGGGCGGCGGGAGGCATCAGGGGCGGCGTTGCCTCGCCCTCGGTTCACGGTCACGGGTCCGAGGCTAGGAATCGGGGGTGCGCGGCGCCTGAGTACGCGTACTCGAGTGCCACCGTGTTCCGACGAGTACGTCGCCGGGTATGTCGTCGAGCGGTGAAGCGGCTCGTGGCGTTGCGGCCGATTCCCTCCTGTGCCGACAGACGCCGCCCCTAAACTGACCGCAGTGGACTACCGGGCGCTGAAGGGCGGTTGACGGTGCGTAAGGCGTGGGTGGCCGCGGGAGCCTCGATCGGGTTCTGCCTGTGCTTCGTCGCGCTGCTCGTCGTCGGTACGTACTCGGCGGCGTCCGGGCTTCTCGGAGGGAACGGCAAGAACGGTGCCGTGGACCTCGCCAAGGGGGCCGTACCGGCGCGGTACCAGCCGTTGGTGCAGCGGTGGGGGAACCTCTGCCCGGCCATCAACCCGGCGCTGCTCGCGGCCCAGCTGTACCAGGAGAGCGGCTGGAACCCGAAAGCGCAGAGCCACGCCGCGGCGCAGGGCATCGCGCAGTTCATTCCGGGCACCTGGGCGACGCACGGAATCGACGGGGACAAGGACGGCGACCGCGATGTGTGGGACCCGGCGGACGCGATTCCGTCGGCGGCCTCGTACGACTGCGAACTGGCTGGATATGTTCGCAAGGCGCCGGGCGACCCGACCGACAACATGCTCGCCGCGTACAACGCCGGTGCGTACGCGGTCATCAAGCACGGCGGTGTTCCTCCGTACCGCGAGACCCAGAACTACGTGAAGGTCATCCGGACCCTGGAGAAGAGTTTCGCCCGGCCCGTCGGGCGGGTGGAGCCGTCGCGGCAGGCGGCCGGGGCCATCTACTTCGCCCAGCAGAAGCTCGGCACCAAATATCTGTGGGGTGGGAACGGGACGCCCGAGCAGGGTGGCCGTTTCGACTGCTCGGGGCTGACGCAGGCGGCCTACCGCACCGTGGGGATCGAGCTTCCGCGCGTGGCGAACGACCAGTACAACGCGGGACCGCACCCCTCGCGCGACGAGTTGCTGCCGGGCGATCTGGTCTTCTTCTCCGACGACTTGACCAACTCGCGGGCGATCCGGCACGTCGGGCTGTACGTCGGCGGCGGATACATGATCAACGCTCCGTACACCGGCGCGGTGATCCGGTTCGACAAGATCGACACTCCGGACTATTTCGGCGCGACCCGCGTCACCGAGGACGGTGCACGGGCGCTGCCGACGGACTTGCCCAAGGCTCCGAACGCTTGAGCGGAAGATGATCGAGTGGCCGGAATGCGACGGTCCCGGCAGGGCTCTGAGCTGCGATGACGTATCACTCTTCGGTAACGTCATCGTGATCGTTCGGTGGAGAGTGGAACGCAACCGCCGATGACGTCGTTCCCTGGGCAGGGAGGCCGCACTGACCATGCAGCAGACACCGCACTGACCACGGGGGTTGATAGGACGGCGCACAGGCACGTGCGTCCAGGTACAAGGCAAGGGGCCGCAGCAGATGGCTGGACTCGCAACGGACGGGGCGAACCCGGATGTCGGCCTGCTCTACGACATCAACGGCCTCGCCAAGGACGCGCCCACCTGGCTCGACCGCACGATGGAGTTCGTCGGTGAGTACGGGATCATGCTCGCCATGGTGCTGGTGGTGCTCTGGTGCTGGTGGAGCGTTCGCCGGCGCGGCACCGCGGAGGACTCGGTCTCGGCCGTCGCCGGGCTGGTCTGGGCACCCCTCGCGGCCGGAATCGCGCTGCTGATCAACATCCCCATCCGCGGTTTCGTCGAACGGCCACGGCCGTTCCTCGATCACCAGGGCCTTGAGGTCCTCGTCGCCGGCAAGACCGACTACTCGTTCGTCAGCGACCACGCGACGATGGCGATGGCGATCGCCGCGGGGCTCTTCGTGGCCCACCGGGGATTCGGCCTCGCCGCGCTCGGCCTCGCCGTCGCGGAGGGTTTCTGCCGGGTCTACATGGGAGTGCACTACCCGACCGACGTCATCGGCGGCTTCGCGCTCGGCACGGCGGTGGCGCTGCTGCTCGCCCCGCTCGCTCTCGCGCTGCTCACCCCGCTGGTCTCGGCGATCGCGGCATCGCGCCGTCTCGGGTGGCTCGTGAGGTCGAAGCGGGCCGCGGCAGCCGGTGCGCTGCAGCCGGAGACCCTGGACATCCCGGAGCCGAGGGCCGAGGGCCACGGCGAGAACGGCCTCGCCGCCTGAGCGCGGGCGAGCGACGTGGACGACTGCCGCCCTGGGCATGCCGGTTGTTGGAGGCTTCCACGCGTCTGACAGGCCGGGCGGGGACGTCACGAGCGGCCGAGGAACGGACGCACACCGAAGGGACGAGAACTGCGATGACCACGATCCTGGTGACCGGCGGCACAGGAACGCTCGGCCGGCTCGTCACCGAGCGGCTGCGCGCGGACGGGGCCGAGGTGCGGGTGCTCAGCCGGCACTCCCAGCCGTACGCCGTGGACCTGCGCGAGGGCACGGGGCTGGCCGCGGCCGTCGACGGCGTGGACACCGTCGTGCACTGCGCGAGCTCGCCGCGCGGCGGCGACGAGCAGGCCGCACGCCATCTGATCGAGGCGGCCCGCCAGGCCGGCGTGCGGCATCTGGTGTACATCTCGATCGTCGGCGTCGACCGGGTGCCGCTCGGCTACTACCGGACCAAGCACGCCGTCGAGGGACTGATCGAGGAATCGGGGCTCGGCTGGACCGTGCTGCGCACGACACAGTTCCACGACCTTGTGCTTCAGCTCCTGCAGGGCTTGGCGAAGCTGCCGGTCATGCCGCTCCCCGCGGGGGTCTCGGACCAGCCGATCGAGGTGGCGGAGGTCGCCGCCCGGCTGGCCGAGCTCGCGACCGGGGCGCCGGCGGGGAGGGTGCCGGACATGGGCGGCCCCGAGGTTCGTACGTTTCCGGAGCTGGCCCGGACCTATCTGCGCGCGAGCGGACGGCGCCGTCCGCTGCTGAACGTGCGCCTGACCGGCAAGGCATACCGCGGGTTCCGGGCGGGCGGGCATCTGGTGCCGGAGCGGGCACTGGGCAAGGTCACGTTCGAGCAGTTCATGGCGGGGCGTTTCCCTGCGCGAGGCTGACGACCGGGCGGGGAAGCGTGTCACGCGGCGTGCTCCCGTGAGCCGGGCCCCTTTGGTGGGACGTCGGCGCAGGCGGAACATATCGGCGGAGGGCGGGAGTTGGCGGAGCTCTCGTGCCTCTGGGCAGTTTCGGGGTCCTAGAGTGCCTGGGGGTAGTCGAAGAGGCGGTCCGGGTCGTACTGACGCTTCAGGCGGGTGAGCCGGTCGAGGGCCGGGCCGTAGTAGGCGCGGCGCCAGTCGGCCAGATTCGGGTCGGCGTAGTTCTGGTAAGCCGCACCCGACGCGTACCGGCGCATCGCCGTGTGGCTCTCCTTCAGCCAGCGCTGCTGGGCGGTGCCGCCGGTGCCCGGCTGCCAGGCGGCGATGTACTGGGCGAGCATCCGCGAGCGCCGGTGCACGAACGACGTCGCCAGTGGGTCCACCCGGTTCACCGCGCCGCCGAGCGCGGTGAGCGCGATCGAACCGGCGCCGCCGCCCGCGTTCGCCGGGATGCGGGTGAACGCCTCTGCCGCCGCGATCAGCGCGCGCCGCCCGCCCGCCGGGAGGTCCCGGTCGAAGAAGTCGGAGGCCGAGGCGTACGTCTCCCGGGGCAGCGCGCCCTCCCGGTCGCGGCCCGGAGTGGTGCCCGGCAGATGACACTGCGCGTCGGTCAGGGACAGGCAGCCCGCGTAGCCGAGCATCGCGTCCCGGTAGCTGCGGGGGCGCAGCGCGACCGACGACGCCGGTGAGCCGACCGCGTCCGCGAGCCGGTCGACCGCGTTCCGCAGGTCGCTCTCCCGGCCGAGAGTGAAGGCGGAGACCGAGAGCGTGGGCCGGGAGCCGCCGGGACCGGCGGCGAGATGGAGCGAGGACCAGATCTCGTCCGGCTGTTCCGGCCCCCAGCCCTGCCATGCGGAGAGCACCGACTCCGCTTTCGCCCAGGGCCAGTTGAGGAAGGCGGTGACGGTGTCGGGTGTGGGGTGCGTACGGAACCGGAGCCGGGTCACGACACCGAAGTTGCCGTTGCCCGCGCCGCGCAGCGCCCAGAAGAGGTCCTTGTTCTCGTCCGCGCTCGCGGTGAGCTGCCGGCCGTCGGCGGTGACGATCGTCGCCTCGGTGAGACTGTCGCACGTCAGGCCGTAGGCGCGGGAGCTGACGCCGTGGCCGCCGCCGAGGGTCAGGCCGGAGACGCCGACCGTGGGGCAGGAACCGGCGGGGATGGTGCGCCCGTGCCGGGCCAGGGCCCTGTAGACGTCGACGAGTTTGGCGCCCGCGCCGATCGAACCGTCGGCCTCGACCCGGTCCAGGGAGGAGACGTCGATGACGAGGCGTCCGTTGCCGGAGGACCAGCCGCCGTAGGAGTGGCCGCCGTTGCGGATGGACACCGGGGTGCCGTGAGCCTTCGCGTAGGCGAGGCATTCCTTCACGTCGTCCTCGCCGGCCACATAGGCGACGGCGGCGGGCTTAAGGGCGTCGAAGCGCGTGTTGTACAGCTGCCGGGCGCTCGCGTACGCGGCGTCCCCCGGCCGGATCAGCCTGCCGTCGAGACCACGGCCGAGGGCGGCCCAGTCGGGGGCGGATGACGTGGCGGCGGACGGTCGGGGCGGGGTGGGCGTGGTGGCAGTGCCGCTCGGCGCGGCTGCTTCCTCGCTCTTGCCTGTACAGCCCGTAGCGACCGTCGCGGTGAGGGCGACAGCGGTGGTGAGCAGCGCACGCCGGTCCATGGAACCTCCTGGGGAACGAGACGGCTCCCGGAGCGTGCAGGTTCCCGCGCTGGTGAGCTCATGCGCACCGGGACACGCGGGCCGCACGGGGATATCAGGCCGTGGGGGCGTGGGCATGGGTGCGGGCATCGGCACGGGCCCGGTCCCGTGACCGTCGTGCCGGGCCCGACCATCCGCAGGTGCAGCGGGCGAGGGCGAACGAGCCGCGTTCGACGGTCGTGGTCACGTGCGGCGTCAGAGCGTCGGCGGAGGGGTCCTGCGGGATCACGGCTCCACCGTACTGCTGCCACCAAGGCCGCAAAGGCCGGGGCGGCGTGACGACGCGACGAGGCCGTCGTTATGCGAATGGGTGTCCCCAGGCTTCCTCCGGCTCGAGGGAAGGGCGGGGCTCGTACAAGCAGCGGTCCGGCGTTGGGGGTTGGCAGGCGATGGTGGTGCAACAGCACGTGCGCAGGGGCGGGGCGTTCGCCGTCGCGGCAGCCGTGGCCGTGGTGACGGCCACCGGATGCTCGGGCGGCGGCGCCGCCGCGGAGGAGGGCAGGAGCGGTGCGGGCGGGGCCGGCGGCTCGGCCGACGAGGTGCGCAGCGCCGCGGACACCCTCGCGGAAGCCGGGAGTTCCAAGGCCCGTACGTCCCTGGAGATGGCCAGCGGCGGGACCCGGGTCACCATTCGCGGCGAGGGCGGGTACGACTTCGAGCGCGGCATGGGGCGGCTTCGGGTGGTTCTTCCGCCGGACGCGGCCGGCGAGGACGAGCACAAACCGATCACCGAACTGCTGACGCCCGGCGCCTTGTACATGAAGAACCGGGGCGCGGGCGTGCCCGCGGACAAGTGGGTCAGGGTCGACACGACCACCCTGGACGACGGGAACCTGGTCACGGGAGGCGCGACCGACCCGCTCGCCGCGGCGGCGCTGCTGCGCGGCGCGGACCGGGTGACATATGTCGGCGACGTCGAGCTCGCCGGCCAGAAGGTACGGCACTTCCGGGGCACCACCGACATCGGGCGCGCCGCGCGGGTCGCGGAACCGCATGCCAGGGCGTCGCTGACCGCGGCGGCGAAAGGGTTCGTCAAGGGCGCGGTGCCGTTCGACGCCTACCTCGACGACCAGGGCAGGCTGCGCAAGGTGAAGCACCGTTTCACCTTCGCCAACGAAGGCAGCACGGTCGACGTGACGTCGACCACGGTCCTCTTCGACTTCGGGGAACGGGTCGTCGTACGGCTTCCGGACAAGAGAGACATCTACGCAGGCAAGGTCGAAGCCTGAGACGCGGCGCACGGAGGCGTCGGCGGGGGAGGTCAGGGGGATCTGAGCCGGGAGAGTCAGGGCCGAAATGGTCCGGACGTGCCATGCGCGGCGCGTGCACCGCTCCCTACGCTAGGAAACCGACACCGGCCGGAAGAGGTGAATGCGCGTGGCTCCGCCCAGTACGACGACCGTCCAGGACGACCACGTGGCCCTCGCCGAGATCGAGCTGTGCGGCGAGCTGATGATCGCCGCGTCGGCCGCGCACGAGGAGCGCCTCAGCGCGGACCGTATCGACGAGGTGCTGATGGTGGCGGCGGAGCGCACTCGCCGCCAGTGACCCCGGGATCGACCCGGACCGACGAGATCAAGCCACATGCCGCGCCCGCCGGGGCGCGGCCGCCGCTCGGAGCGGACCGGGATCGGGGGCGGGTGCGGGGTCGGCCCGGGTCAGGTGCGGAGCAGGCGGGCGATCGCCTTCGTCGCTTCCTCGACCTTGGCGTCGATCTCGTCGCCGCCCTTCACCGCGGCATCCGCGACGCAGTGCCGCAGGTGCTCCTCAAGCAACTGGAGCGCGAACGACTGCAGGGCCTTGGTGGAGGCCGAGACCTGGGTGAGTATGTCGATGCAGTAGACGTCCTCGTCGACCATCCGCTGCAGCCCGCGGATCTGGCCCTCGATCCGCCGCAGGCGCTTGAGGTGCTCGTCCTTCTGCTTGTGGTACCCGTGCACGCCGCGGTCGTGGTCGGTTTCGTGGTCCGTGACCGGGGGGCCGGCCGCCTCGGTGGTCGTCATCGCGTCCTCCCGTTGTCCAGAAAGGGGTTGTATACCCCTCGTGGGTATATGTTAACGAATCGTGCGGAATCCGGTGGGGGCCCGTGCTGATCGCCTTGCCCCATGGGCGACACTGGGATACTGCCGGTTAGCCGTGGCCGGATGATGCGCCTAGCATCAGCCTGACCGAATCCAAGCACCCCGAGGACCCCACGTGCGATTTCGTCTGACCCCCAGGGAGACGAGCTTCTACGACATGTTCTCCGCATCCGCGGACAACATCGTCACGGGCTCGAAGCTCCTGATGGAACTGCTCGGAGCGGAGTCCTCCGCCAGGGCCGAGATCGCGGAACGGATGCGGGCAGCCGAGCACGCCGGGGACGACGCGACCCACGCGATCTTCCACCAGCTGAACTCCTCGTTCATCACGCCGTTCGACCGCGAGGACATCTACAACCTCGCCTCGTCCCTCGACGACATCATGGACTTCATGGAGGAGGCCGTCGACCTCGTCGTCCTCTACCAGGTCGAGGAACTGCCCAAGGGTGTCGAGCAGCAGATCGAGGTCCTCGCGAGGGCGGCCGAGCTGACCGCCGAGGCCATGCCGCACCTGCGGACGATGGACAACCTCACCGAGTACTGGATCGAGGTCAACCGGCTGGAGAACCAGGCGGACCAGATCCACCGCAAGCTTCTCGCCCACCTCTTCAACGGCAAGTACGACGCCATCGAGGTCCTCAAGCTCAAGCAGATCGTCGATGTGCTCGAGGAGGCCGCGGACGCGTTCGAGCACGTCGCGAACACGGTGGAGACCATCGCGGTCAAGGAGTCCTGAACCTCGTGGACACCTTTGCCCTGGTCGTGACCATCGGGGTCGCGCTCTTCTTCACGTACACCAACGGCTTCCACGACTCCGCGAACGCGATCGCGACGTCCGTCTCCACCCGGGCACTGACGCCGCGCGTGGCGCTGGCGATGGCCGCGGTGATGAACCTCGCGGGCGCCTTCCTCGGACAGGGCGTCGCCAAGACCGTCAGCGAAGGACTCATCGAGACGCCCGTCGGGGCGCGGGGGATGGGGATCCTCTTCGCCGCGCTGGTCGGTGCGATCGTCTGGAACCTGATCACCTGGTACTTCGGCCTGCCGTCGTCCTCGTCGCACGCGCTGTTCGGCGGCATGGTCGGCGCGGCGCTCGCCGGCGGGACCGAGGTGATCTGGACCGGTGTGCTCGAGAAGATCGTCATCCCGATGTTCGTCTCGCCCGTGGTCGGCCTGGTCATCGGCTATCTGGTGATGGTCGCGATCATGTGGATGTTCCGCAAGGCGAACCCGCACAAGGCGAAGCGCGGCTTCCGTATCGCGCAGACCGTCTCCGCGGCGGGCATGGCGCTCGGTCACGGTCTCCAGGACGCGCAGAAGACCATGGGCATCGTGGTGATGGCGCTGGTCATCGCCGATGTCGAGAACGCCGGCGACCCGATCCCGACGTGGGTCAAGATCGCGTGTGCGGTGATGCTGTCGCTGGGCACGTACGCGGGTGGCTGGCGCATCATGCGGACACTCGGCCGCAAGATCATCGAACTGGATCCGCCACAGGGGTTCGCGGCGGAGACGACGGGTGCGTCGATCATGTTCGGCTCGGCGTTCCTCTTCCACGCGCCGATCTCGACGACGCATGTGATCACGTCGGCGATCATGGGTGTGGGCGCGACGAAGCGCGTGAACGCGGTGCGCTGGGGTGTCGCGAAGAACATCATCCTCGGGTGGTTCATCACGATGCCGGCGGCGGCGATGGTGGCGGCGGCGAGCTATGGCGTCGTCTACGTGATCTTCGGCTGACGGCGGGGTGGGCGGGGCGGGTCGCCTGCGGCGAGCTGCCCCCCACCCCGCCCCCTCCCGAATCCGGGCCAAGCCCCGGCCCCGTTCCCCCTACGGCCTGGCGGCCGTGGGGGCCCGTTTTTATGGAAGCCCGGGCAGGCCCGGGACCCGTCTGGCGTTCCCCGCGGTTACGGCCTGGCCGACCGCGGCTGCGCCGGCGCCTGCTGCGCCGCACCCGCCGGCCTTGCGCTGCGCGTCCAAGCCCGCCCACGGTGTCGACCCGAGCCACGCCGGGCC
The DNA here is from genome assembly GCF_040613325.1 of Streptomyces sp. NPDC006283. Taxonomy (NCBI): domain Bacteria; kingdom Bacillati; phylum Actinomycetota; class Actinomycetes; order Kitasatosporales; family Streptomycetaceae; genus Streptomyces; species Streptomyces sp. NPDC006283. Next base: position 10,936 of record NZ_JBEXRZ010000183.1, read on the forward strand.
CCCGGCCCGCCGGCAGCGTCGCATCGGCCTCGCTGATGCGGACGTCTTCAGCTCCGCCGGCGCACTGGGAGGGCGACCCCGAGGTCAAGTCTCCTGATGATGGGGCGGACCCGATAAGGCTGCCCAGTTCGAGCCCCGCTGGCATCCAAGATGAAGGCGTCCCGGGTAGCTCCCTGACGAGTCGGGCAGGTCAATCCTCGTCGGTGGCGCTTGAGGCGCAGGATTTCGGGGCGGTGCCCAGGCGGGCGGGCGGGTTCGGATCCGTCGGCGAGGGGTGCGGGTGGCGAGCCCCGCCCGGGCAGGTTCAGCGCCGTCGGCGTTTGGGGCGCATGGCGCTGGGGCGGCGACCCTGGCAAGTTCTAGACCCGCCGGCGTTTGAGGCGCGGGGTTCGGGGCGGGGCCACGACGAGCGGGCAAGTTCTAGCCCCGTCGGCGTTTGAGGCGCGGGGTTCGGGGCGGGGCCACGACGAGCGGGCAAGTTCTAGCCCCGTCGGCGTTTGAGGCGCCGGGGCCCGGGGGGAAGGGGTGGGCCCGCCCCCCGGGAGAGGGGCGGGCCCGTCGTCGTGCGGGTGGCACCGCCATGCAGCACCCGCAGACGCCTTATCCGAAGCGCCCCGAAATGTAGTCCTCGGTCGCCTGGACGGACGGGTTGGCGAAGATCCGCTCGGTGTCGTCTATCTCGACGAGCTTGCCGGGCTGCCCGACGGCCGCCAGATTGAAGAAGGCCGTGCGGTCCGAGACGCGCGCCGCCTGCTGCATGTTGTGCGTCACGATGACGATCGTGAAGCGCTCCTTCAGCTCGCCGATCAGGTCCTCGATCGCCAGCGTCGAGATCGGGTCGAGCGCCGAGCAGGGCTCGTCCATCAGCAGCACGTCCGGCTCGACCGCGATCGCGCGGGCGATGCACAGACGCTGCTGCTGTCCGCCGGACAGGCCGGAGCCGGGCTTGTTCAGCCGGTCCTTGACCTCGTTCCAGAGGTTCGCGCCCTTCAGGGAGCGCTCGACGATCTCCGCCAGCTGGTTCTTCTTGTACGAGCCGTTCAGCCGCAGGCCCGCCGCCACGTTGTCGAAGATCGACATGGTGGGGAAGGGGTTCGGCCGCTGGAAGACCATGCCGACCGTGCGGCGCACGGCGACGGGGTCGACGTGCGAGGCGTACAGGTCCTGGTCGTCCAGCAGGACCTTGCCCTCGACGCGGCCGCCGGGCGTCACCTCGTGCATGCGGTTCAGCGTGCGCAGGAAGGTGGACTTGCCGCAGCCGGACGGGCCGATGAAGGCGGTCACGGAGCGGGGCTCCACGGTCATGGAGATGTCGTCGATCGCCTTGTGGGAGCCGTAGTAGGCGGTCAGGCCGGACACATCGATTCGCTTGGCCATGGTGGTTCTACTTTCCGGTCTTCGGGGCCTTCCAGCGGGCGATGCCGCGGGCCACCAGGTTGAGGATCATGACGAAGGCGATCAGGACCAGGGCGGCGCCCCAGGCGCGCGCGATCGAGGCGTCCGTGCCGACGGCGTACTGCTCGTACACGTAGAGCGGCAGCGAGGACTGGGCGCCTTCGAAGGGGTTCGGGTTGATCAGCTTCGTGCCGAAAACGAGCAGCAGCACCGGGGCGGTCTCACCCGTGACTCGCGCGACGGCGAGCATCACGCCGGTGGTGATGCCACCGATCGCGGTGGGCAGGACCACCTTCAGGATCGTGCGCCACTTGGGCACGCCGAGGGCCAGCGAGGCCTCGCGCAGCTCGTTCGGGACCAGCTTCAGCATTTCCTCGGTGGAGCGGACGACCACCGGCATCATCAGGATGGCGAGGGCGATGCCGCCGGCGAAACCGGAGGGTCCGAAGCCCAGCATCAGGTTCCACGTCGCGAGGACGAACAGTCCCGCGACGATCGACGGGATGCCGGTCATGACGTCGACGAAGAAGGTGACGGCCTTGGCCAGCTTTCCGCGCCCGTACTCGACGAGGTAGATCGCGGTGAGCAGGCCGATGGGGGTCGCGACGACCGCGGCGATGAGGACCTGCTCGATGGTGCCGAGCAGGGCGTGGTAGATGCCGCCGCCGGGCTCGGCGTCGAGGACGCCGTTCATGGAGTGGCCGAGGAAGTAGCCGTCGACCACCTCCATGCCCTTGGTGATCGTGACCCAGCCCAGCGAGAACAGCGGCACGACGGCCAGGACGAAGCACACCCAGACGAGGCTGGTGGCGACGCGGTCCTTGGCCTGGCGGGAGTTCTCGACCTTCGTGGTGATCAGGTAGGTGGCGAGTACGAAGAGCAGGGCGGCGATCATGCCCCACTGGACGCGGCTCTGCCAGCCGGCGGCCAGGCCGATGGCGCAGCCCGCGGCGATCGAGCCGACGGCGATGGCGGCCGGGGCCCAGCGCGGGAGGCGGGCGTGGGAGAGGGGGCCGGAGCTCACGGGGGTCAGCGGACGGTCCTTGACGAGCTGGCTCATGCGTTGGCCCCCGAGTACTCCTTGCGGCGGGCGATGATCGCGCGGGCCGCTCCGTTGACCAGCAGAGTGATCACGAACAGGACGAGGCCGGAGGCGATCAGCGCGTCACGGCCGAACTCGTCCGCCTCGTTGAACTTCGCGGCGATGTTCTGCGCGAACGTGCCGCCGCCCGGGTCCAGCAGGTGCCCCGAGATGATGAAGCTCGGCGACAGGACGACGGCGACGGCCATCGTCTCGCCGAGCGCACGGCCGAGGCCCAGCATGGAGGCGCTGATGATGCCGGAGCGGCCGAAGGGCAGCACCGAGATCCGGATGACCTCCCAGCGGGTGGCGCCGAGCGCCAGGGCGGCCTCTTCGTGCATCTTCGGCACCTGGAGGAAGACCTCGCGGGTGACGTTGGTGATGATCGGCAGGATCATGATCGCGAGGAGGATGCCCACGGTGAAAAGGTTGCGGGCGACGCCTTCGCCGGTCTTGTCGAAGATGTACGTCCAGCCGAGGTAGTCGTTGAGCCAGCTGTTCAGGCCGTCGAGGTAGGGGACCAGGAAGATGGCGCCCCAGAGGCCGTAGATGATGCTGGGCACGGCGGCGAGCAGGTCGACGACGTAGGCGAGCGGGGCGGCGATCTTCCGCGGCGCGTAGTGCGAGATGAACAGCGCGATGCCGACCGCGACCGGGACGGCGATGACCATCGCGATGACCGAGCTCACGACCGTGCCGAAGGCGAGGACGGCGATGCCGAAGACCGGCGGGCTGCCGGCCGGGTTCCACTCCGAGCTGGTGAGGAAGTTGGCGTCGTCCTTCGAGATGGCGATGCCGGCGCGGTACGCGAGGAATCCCGCGATCGCGGCCATGATCACCAGCAGGGATATGCCCGCCCCCCGGGACAGGCCCAGGAAGATGCGGTCACCAGGACGTGGTTTGCCGTGGGTGGCGCTCTCTTCTCGGGGCGCGCGGGGCGGTGGGGCTGATGTGGTGGTTGCTGTATCCATCGGGGTCTCCGGTCTGCGGAGCGGGCGGGCTCCAGGCGGCGGTGCACCGGATGCCGGGGCCGGCCCGCGGTGGCGGGCCGGCCCCGGCCGGACATCAGGACAGGGTGGGGACGATCTCGCGGACCTTGGCCGCGATCTCGGCCGGCAGCGGGGCGTAGCCGGCGTCGGCGAGGACCTTCTGGCCCTCCTCGCCGACCGTGTAGTTCAGGAAGGCC
>NZ_JBEXRZ010000184.1:0-14588 GCF_040613325.1 Streptomyces sp. NPDC006283
GGATCGCGCAGGTCGGTCCCGTGCGTCAGCCACCGTTCCTGAAGCTCCGCCGCACCGTAGACCCGCTTCCGACGCCTCCCCCCGGCGGACCGCGCCGGTGCGGGCGCCGCTCACCGATGTGGTGCCCCGGCGCACGCTCGTCATCATCGCGGTCGTCGCCGTGCTGGCCGTGCTGTCGACCGTCCTCGTCCTCGCCCTCGGTGACGGTGACGACGCGGGCAACCAGGGCAAGGGCGACAAGGCCACTTCGGCGGGCGCCACCGCCGGCGGCGGCGAGGACAAGGCCACCGGCGGCGCCGGCGGCGAAGCGAGCCCGGACAGCGGTGACGACCCCGGCGAGGACCAGGGCAAGGACGACGGCAAGGACGACCAGGGCGGCAGCACCGGCACTCCGGGCGAACAGCCGTCCGGGAAGCCCAAGGGCGACGACGCCGGCGGGATCACCCTTCCGGCCGGCTACGTGATGGTCTCCAACGACCGCTGGCACTTCACCATGGCGATGCCCGAGGACTTCAAGCTCACGGGCGTGGCGGGCCGGAACTCGGGCGGGAAGTTCAGCGTCGACGGCGGAACCCCGCGCGTGCAGGTCGACTTCAACAACAGCCCCAAGGACGACGCGGCGGCGGCATGGTCGGCGGCCGTCGCCGGGGTGAGCGCCACGAGCAACGGCTACAAGCACCTCGGGATAGGGACGGTCGAGTACAACGGCTATCCGACCGTCGCCGACTGGCAGTTCGAGCGCAACGAGAACGGCGAGCGGGTACGTATCCTCAACAGGGGCTTCAAGGTCGACGCCAGGCGTGGCTACTCGATCATGATCACGTGCAAGGCGAGCGAGTGGCGCAGCACGGAGTGCGAGACGCTGCGCAAGACGGCGTTCGCCACGTTCAGGCCCAAGGACTGACCGAGGGCACGTATCGTGAGAACTCGCGGACGGTACGCAGCCGCAAGGTGCCGTTGAGCGACCGGATTTGACGGCTTCCTGTGCAGTTCGGGGACCGGCCGGGGGACAGCGCGCTTGTGGGGAGGCGTCGTGGACGACTATGCGGGAAGGGTGCTCGCCGACCGCTACCGCCTGCCGCTGCCGCCGTCCGACGAGTTCGAACTGGCGGAGACCCGCGCCTTCGACACCTACAGCGGGCACGAAGTGCTGGTGCGGCAGGTCCCGCTGCCGGAGGTCGTGGAAGCCGAGGTGCTCGACGCCGACGACATCGCCGGGGCCGCGGTGCCTTATCGGTCCCAGGGCCGCGGAGGCGGCACGACACGGCGGCCCACGGACCCTGCGGTGCGCCGCGCCGTCGAGGCGGCGCAGGCGGCCGCGCAGATCCCCGACCATCCGCGCCTGGACCAGGTCTTCGACGTCTTCGCGGAGGACGGTTCGCTCTGGGTGGTGAGCGAACGCGTCGCCGCCCGGCCGCTCGCGGCGCTCCTCGCGGAGAAGCCGCTCAGCCCCTACCGGGCGGCCGAGATCGCCTCCGACGTCCTCACCGCCCTGCGCGTCCTGCACGCGCACGGCTGGACGCACCGCAACATCACCGTGCGGACGGTGCTTGTCTGCGAGGACGGGCGGGTGGTGCTCACCGGTCTGGCGTCGGGTGCGGCGGAGGAGGCGCTGTGCGGGTACGCGCCCGTGCCGGAGCCAGAGCCCGAGCCCCAGACGGAACCGTTCGATCACGACGGCGGCCCCGATGAGGGATCGCCCCACGTCGACGCCCCGACCACCCGCCCGCAGCTGCCCCGGCAGGCAGGCGGTGCGCCTGATGTGCGCGCCGCGCGCGCCGGGGCGATCGCGGCCTATCGCGCGGGCGCGCGGGCGGGGGCGCGGGTCAACGAGGGCCGGTCGCACGAGGACGGCACCGGGCACGACGACCGTCCCGTGCAGAGCGGCCTCGACCCCGACTGGTGGGCCCACCGGCCGGAGGAGAGGCGGGGCGGCCTGCTCGGGCTCGGCCGGGGCCGCGAGGAGGACGACGCGGCGTTCGACCCGCTGGGGGGCGACGGCCTCGCCGGCGACACCGAGGACTTCGACCGCGGTGGCCGGTACGGCGGGGACACGTATGCCGGCGGCCGGGGCGGCGGGGCGGAGTTCGGCGGGGCCGGGTTCGGCGGGAACGCTTACGCCGACGACCGGTACGCCGACGACCGGTACGCCGAGGGCCGGTACGCCGATGACCGGGACGGCGACGACCGGGACGGCGAGGTGTCCGGGGTGCGCCGGTACGGCGAAAACCCCGTCGAGGACGAGGGGTACGGCGGCCGCACCGATCGCGAGGGCCCGCAGGACGGGCCCGGCCGGGCCCGGCTCGCCGGGGTCTGGCACGACGCGCCCTTCGCCGGCCGCGAAGGCCCCGGTGCGCTGCCCGCCGGTGGCGGTGGCGGACCTCGTGGCATCGCCGCAGGCCCGCCGATCCCGGGCGCCGGCCGACACGACCCGTACCGCGACGACCCCTACGGCGTGCGCCAGGCGGAGACCGGCCGCGGCCGTACGGTCCCGCCCACCCTGCCCGTTGCCCGCGCCGACAGCGGCCACATCGGCAACGGCGTCCCGGGCGGCCACGGCGGCACCGGCAGCGGGCCCTCGGGCGGGCGGCGCCCCGCGCTCCCCCCGGCCCGCACGGGCGGTACCACGGGCAGCAGTTGGGACCGCGGCGGTGATGCCCTGCGTGCCGATGCCCAGCGCCGCCCCGCGGAGGCGGCCGGCACCGCGGCGACCGGCCGCTGGGAGGAGGTCGTCGCGGGCGGCAGCGCCCCCGCCTATCGGGGCCCGGCCACGCCGCTGGCCGCCGAGCGCGCACGCCAGGCGCGGATCACCGTCGTCGGTGCCGTGACGGAGCGGTGGGCGCCCGAGCAGGCCGGCCCGGTCCACGAGAACTGGCAACTGGCAGCGCCCGTCGGCCCGGCGACGGATCTGTGGGCTCTGGGCGCCCTGCTCTACCGCGCCGTCCAGGGGCACGCTCCTTATCCGGAGGAGAGTGCCGCCGAGCTGGTCCAGCTCGTGTGCGCGGAGCCGCCCGCGTTCGCGGAGGAGTGCGGCCCGCTGCGCCCCGTCGTCGAGTCGCTCCTGCGTCAGGACCCCACCGAGCGCCCGGACTTCGAGGAGCTGCGGGGCTGGTTGCGTTCCCTCGTGCGTTCGGCGCCCGAGCCCGAGGCCGGTATGGACGTCGTGCCGCTGCCGCCCGGCGCGGTCGACGGTTCGCGGCTGCCGATCGTGCGCCGCAGGGGTGAGCTCGTGCGCCGGCGTCGCGGGGGCGTGTCGGACGCGGCTCACGGGCGGCACCGCCACAAGAAGGCCAAGGGCAGGGATCGGGACAAGGCCGTGGTCGCCCCGCCCAGGGAGGCCGACCGGCGGACGGCCCGCCAGGCACCCCGCCAGTCGTACGGCTCCTCGTACGAGCACTCGTACGAGGAGCCGTACGAGAGGTCGTACAGGCCGCGGCGGTCGTACGGCGACGAGAGGCGCAAGCCGCGCTCGCTCGGCCGCACGCTCCTGGTGCTGATCCTGCTCGCGCTGGTGGCCGCCATCGCCTATGCGGTGCTGTTCATGCCGAAGGCCGACGACCAACAGGGGCCGCGGGAAGGCGGAAACGCGGGCGCGCAGCAGTCGGAGTCGGGACCGAGTCCGGGGCGTACGGATGGTGGTGAGGCCCCGGATCCCGCGCCCAGCGGCACGCCGGGATCCCAGCAGCCGCAGACCTCCGCCCCGGCCGGCGACCTGCCGGAGGGTTATGTGCTCCGCAAGGATCCGGAGGGTTTCCAGGTTGTCGTCGACAAGGCCTGGCAGCGGCGGCCGATCAATGATGCCAGTCAAGTCCGCTACACAGGTGACGACTTCACCCTCATCATCGTGCCGGGCCGGGACACGGTGCAGGCGAACGGTGACGATCCGCTGGCCTATCAGCGTGACAAGGAGCCGGAGCTCCAGCCCTTCCGTGACTCGTCGTGGGCCACGGCGAGCGGGCTGCGCCGGATCGACGTCGGCCGTCAGTCCATGGCCGAGGGGCAGTTCACCTGGCAGGACAGCAACGGCCGTGATGTGTATGTGCGCAACCTCGCACTCGCCGTCGACGGCGCGTACCACGTCGTCCAGGTGATCGGTCCGGAAGCGCAGCGTGACAAAGTGACCGAGATCTTCGAGCAGGCCACGGCCAGTTACCGCGCCACCCGCTGAGTGCGCGACCGCGTACGGAACGCGCATCACAGTGCGGTCACTTGAGGCGTCCGAGGTTCCGTGTCCGTACACCCCCTCCGTAACCTGGCATTCCAAGGAACGGGGCGGGGTACGTGGAACACACTCACAGCGCAGGCGCCGGTCTGCTGCTTGCCGGGCGATACCGGTTGGGCGAGACCATCGGACGCGGAGGCATGGGCAAGGTATGGCGCGCCCATGACGAGGTGTTGCACAGAGTGGTAGCCGTCAAGGAGTTGACGGCGGGTCTGTACGTCTCAGAGGCCGACCGGCTCGTCCTGCACGCCCGCACCCAGAAGGAGGCCCGGGCGGCCGCGCGGATCAGCCATCCCGGAGTCGTCACCGTCCACGACGTGCTCGAGCACGACGCGCGCCCCTGGATCGTCATGCAGTACGTCGACGGGCCGTCGCTCGCGGACGCCGCCAAGGAGCCGGGCCGGATCGACGAGACCGAGGCCGCCCGGATCGGGCTGCACATCCTCGGCGCGCTGAGCGCAGCGCATGCCGCGGGCGTGCTGCACCGCGACATCAAGCCCGCCAATGTGCTGCTCGGCAAGGACGGCCGGGCGCTGATCACGGACTTCGGGATCGCGGCCATCGAGGGTGACGCGACAATCACCCGGACCGGAGAGATCGTCGGTTCGATCGACTACCTCGCACCGGAGCGCGTGCGCGGCCACGACCCCGGGCCCGCGTCCGATCTGTGGTCGTTGGGTGCGACGCTGTACGCCGCGGTGGAGGGGGAGTCGCCGTTCCGGCGCTCGTCGCCGCTGTCGACCATGCAGGCGGTGGTGGACGAGGAACCGCCCGCGCCGAAGCGGGCCGGCCGGCTCGGCCCCGTGATCATGGCTCTGCTGCGCAAGGACCCGACCGCCCGGCCCACGGCGGCCGAGGCGGAGCGGATGCTGACGGACGCCATGGAGGGGCGGGCGCCGGCCGCCACGGAGCGGATGCGCGTACCCACGCAGCGGACGCCGCGGCCGGCAGCCGGGCCGGAGCCCGGTACGGCGCCGGCGCCGGCCTCGCCTGCCGCACCCCGCCGTTCCGGCCGCCTGCGCAAGACTCTGGTCGTCGTGCTGCTCGCGGCCGTGGTCGGCGGCGGTGCGGGCCTGGCCACCCAGTACGTGAACGACGGCGACGGCACACAGACGGATACCGACGGCACACAGACGGATACCGGCGGCGCTCAGTCGGGCGGCACGCAGGCCGGCGAGCCGGGGAGCGGGTCGGGGATCCCCAAGGGCTGGAAGCGCGTCGTCGACCCGGAGGGTTTCAGTCTCTGGGTTCCGCAGGGCTGGCGGCGCCAGATGGACGGCAACCAGATCGACTACACGCCGGACAACGGCCGCCACCGCATCCGTATCAGCATCGATCCGGCGCCGGACCACGAGAACCCCTACATGCACATGCTCGACATGCAGAAGGGCCTCGAGAAGCGGCTGCCCGAGTACCGGCGGGTGCAGCTGCATCCCAACACCTTCCGGGACCAGACGAACTCGGCGCTCTGGGAGTTCACCTGGACGGAGAGCAAGGAGCACCCCGGCCCGCGCCGGGCGATCGACCAGATGTACTACGAGGACGACGGCACGGAGTACGCCCTCTACATGTCGGGCCCCGCGGGGGACTGGGCCAAGACCCGCGAGCAGTTCGACATCATGCTGCGCGGATGGCGTCCCGTGCAGCAGTGATCGGTGCCGCCGCGGATCCGCGTCCGCGCCGCCGGCGGGCCGCGTCCGTGCTGCCGGGGGTCCGCGCCGCGATTCGGGCATCGCGCGGTCACGGATCCGTTCACCCCGTCCTGGAACCCGGTGAGGCCCAGGCATAGCCCCTGATCAGGGCTTATGTGCCAGCAATCACTGGCGCGGTCGTGTGCGGATGGTGAAAAGCTGTTACCGACGGGTACCCAAACGGCCGATCGGGGCCTACTCTCCACCCCATGACGGACTCGCAGGCCACCACGGCCGCCCTCGGCACCAACCCCACCGCCGCCGCCCCGGCCGGCGCGCGCACCGCCGCCGACGTGGTGACCCCCGAAGTGGTCGCCCAGCTCACCAAGGGTGTCGTCGGCTCCGGCCGCACGGCCAACCACACGCCGTTCACCGGCGCGCAGCTGGCCGAGCTCCCCGAGTCCACCCCGCAGGACGTCGCCACCGCCTTCGAACGTGCCCGCGCCGCTCAGGCGGTGTGGGCCGCCACCCCGGTCCGCGCCCGTGCGGCCGTCCTGCTGCGTTTCCACGACCTGGTCCTGGAGCGCCAGGCAGAGGTCCTCGACCTGATACAGCTGGAGACCGGCAAGGCCCGCCTGCACGCGCACGAGGAGGTGCAGGCGGTCGCGGTCGCCGCGCGCCACTACGGGCGCAAGGCCCCCGCGTACCTGAAGCCGAAGCGGCACACCGGTGTGGTGCCCGTGCTCACCAAGACGACCGAGCTGCGCCACCCGCGCGGTGTCGTCGGCCAGATCGCACCCTGGAACTATCCGCTGGAGCTGTCCGTCGGCGACGCGCTGCCCGCCTTCGTCACCGGCAACGCCGTGGTGATGAAGCCCGACACCGAGACCGCGCTCACCGCGCTGTGGGCACGTGACCTGCTGATCGAGGCCGGCCTGCCCGCCGAGGTCTTCCAGATCGTCATCGGCGACGGCCCCGTCGTGGGCCCCGAGGTCGTCAAGCACGCCGACTACGTCTCCTTCACCGGCTCCACCCGCACCGGCCGTGAGGTCGCCCAGGGCGCCGCCGCCCGCCTGGTCGGCGTCTCCCTCGAACTCGGCGGCAAGAACGCCATGCTGGTGCTGCACGACGCCGACGTGGAGAAGGCCGCCGCCGGAGCCGTCCGGGCGTGCTTCTCCTCCGCGGGTCAGCTGTGCATCTCCATCGAGCGGCTGTACGTGCACGAGTCGATCGCCGACGACTTCGTCGCCCGGTTCGCCGCCCGTACGAAGGCGATGCGTCTCGGCAACTCCCTCGCGTACGGGGCGGACATGGGCTCCCTCGTCGGCGAGCGCCAGCTCGAGACGGTCACCCGGCATGTCGAGGAGGCCGTCGCCAAGGGCGCCAAGCTGGTCGCGGGCGGTGTGGCGCGGCCCGACATCGGGCCGCTCTTCTACGAGCCCACCATCCTCGACGGCGTCGAGGCGCCGATGGCGGTGTGCACGGAGGAGACCTTCGGCCCCGTCGTCTCCATCTACCGCTTCACGGACGAGGACGACGTCGTCGCGCAGGCCAACGCCACGCCGTACGGCCTCAACTCCAGCGTCTGGACCAAGGACGCGAAGCGCGGCCACGCCGTCGCCGCCAGGCTGCGCACCGGGACGGTCAACATCAACGAGGGCTACGCACCCGCGTACGGCAGCGTCCAGTCGCCGATGGGTGGCATGAAGGACTCCGGTCTCAGCCGGCGCCACGGGTCCGAGGGCATCCTCAAGTACACGGAGGCCCAGACCGTGGCCCAGCAGCGCCTCCTGCCGCTGGCCCCGTCGTTCGGCATGGACGACGAGAAGTACGCAACCTTCATGAGTGTCAGTCTCAAGGCGATGAAGGCCCTGCGGCTTCGCTGACCGCCGACCCGCCCGCCCGCCCGAACAGTTCACGAGGAGAGCCATGTCCGAGGTACCCCCTGCCCGAAATCAGGAAGAGGCTGACGACGACTCGTACGACTACGACGTGATCGTCGTCGGCTCGGGCTTCGGCGGCTCCGTCTCCGCCCTCCGGCTGACCGAGAAGGGCTACCGGGTCGGCGTGCTCGAGGCGGGCCGGCGCTTCACCCGCGAGTCCCTGCCGAAGAACTCCTGGGACCTGCGCAACTACCTCTGGGCACCCGCCCTCGGCCTGTTCGGCATCCAGCGCATCCATCTGCTCGGCAATGTGATGGTGCTGGCCGGAGCGGGCGTCGGCGGCGGATCGCTGAACTACGCCAACACCCTCTATGTGCCGCCCGCGCCGTTCTTCAACGACCCGCAGTGGAAGGGCATCACGGACTGGCAGGACGAGCTGAAGCCCTACTACGACCAGGCCCGGCGCATGCTCGGCGTACGGCTCAATCCGACGATGACGCCTTCCGACGTGCATCTGAAGGCGACCGCGGAGGCCATGGGCGTCGGCGACAGCTTCCACATGGCGCCGGTCGGCGTGTTCTTCGGTGACGGCGACGACGCCGACGGCACGGTGCGGGCCAGGCCGGGCGAGGAGGTCGCCGACCCCTACTTCGGCGGAGCCGGCCCGTCCCGCAAGGCGTGCAGCGAGTGCGGGGAGTGCATGACGGGCTGCCGGCACGGTGCGAAGAACACCCTCAACGAGAACTACCTCTACCTGGCGGAGAAGGCGGGCGCGGTCGTCCACCCCATGACGTCCGTCGTCGACGTGGCCGAGGACTCGCGGGGCGGCTTCGCGATCCGGACCGTGCCCAGCGACAACAGGCGGAAGGGGAAGGGCCGCACGTTCACCGCCCGCCGGGTCGTCGTCGCCGCGGGGACGTACGGCACCCAGACGCTGCTGCACCGGATGAAGGACGGCGGTCGGCTGCCGCACATCTCGGAGCGGCTCGGCGAGCTGACCCGGACCAACTCGGAGGCCCTCGTTGGCGCCCAGACCGACAACCGGCGGTACCGCAAGCGGCACGGCGAGCGAGTCGACTTCACGCGCGGCGTCGCGATCACCTCGTCGATCCATCCGGACGCGAACACCCACATCGAACCGGTCCGCTACGGCAGGGGTTCGAACGCGATGGGTGGCATGACCGTTCTCCAGGTGCCCTACCGGGTTAAGGGCCGCGTCGTCGGCTGGCTCGGCAACATGGCCCGGCACCCGTGGCTCGCGGTGCGCGCGCTGTCGAACCGGCGCTGGTCGGAGCGGACCATCATCGGTCTGGTCATGCAGTCCCTGGACAACTCGCTGACCACGTACCGCAAGCCGAAGGGCATCGGCAAGGGCCTGCTCACCGCCCGGCAGGGCCACGGCGCCCCGAATCCCAACCAGATCCCCGAGGCCACCCGCGCCGCGTCGCTGCTCGCCGAGGAGATCAACGGCTTCGCGGGCAGCAACATCGGCGAGCTGATGGGCACACCGCTGACCGCGCACTTCCTGGGCGGTTGCCCGATCGGCGCCACGGAGACGGACGGTGTCATCGACCCGTACCACCGGCTCTACGGCCACCCCGGCATCTCGGTGGTGGACGGCGCGGCGGTCTCCGCGAATCTCGGAGTCAACCCGTCGCTGACCATCACCGCCCAGGCGGAACGGGCCATGTCCTTCTGGCCGAACAAGGGCGAGCGGGACCCGCGCCCCGCGCAGGGCTCGGCGTACGAACGCCTGTCCCCGGTGGCGCCCAAGTCACCGGCGGTCCCGGCGGACGCGTTCGGCGCGCTGAAGCTGCCGTTCCTCGGGATGCCGGTGGTCCCGCCGAAGAAGTGACCCTGCCGTACCCAGCACAAAGGCCGCTGCACCCCCCTCCGAGTGCAGCGGCCTTGGTGGCTTTGCGGGCCTGAGCGTCAGGCGTTGAGCGGGCCTGGCGTCAGGCGTTACGCGGTGGCGTCGCCGCGGCGGCGCTTCATCGCGAGAACGGCACCGGCGCCGGCGATGATCGCGACACCGCCGACCGCGCCGATCACGGACAGGTTCGAGTCGGAACCGGTCTCGGCGAGGTTGCCGGTGACCGGCAGTTCCTTGACGTCGCCCTGCGGCTTGGTGTCGGGGCCCTTGTCACCCGGGTTGCCCTCGCCCGGCGTGGCCTCGCCCGGGTTGTCGTTCGGGGTGCCCGGCTTCAGGACGGTGAAGTCGGCGTAGACGCCGGCGTTCGCGGCGAAGCAGTCCTGGCCGTCGATGTTGGCCAGGTAGCCGCCGGACCCGAAGGAGTAGCTGTCAGCGGCAGGCGCGTCCTTCTCGATGTTCATGCGGAGGTCGACCTTCACGAAGTCGTCGGGCTTCATGGTCTCGACGCCCCAGAACTCGGCGCCCGCCCAGTCCTCGTTGCCGATCCGCTCCCAGTTGTCGGTGCCGGGGATGCGGAACTGCAGCTCGACGTACTTGCTGAGCCACTTGTCCTCGTCGAGCTCGTCGTTCTCGACCTCGGCATAGAAGACGACCTTCTTCAGGTCGGCCTTCGACTCGTTGGTGACGGTGAGGTTGAAGTCCTCCCAGCCGCTGCCGGCGACGATCTTGCCGGGCAGGCCGGAGATCTCGAGACCGAGGGCCTTCTCCTCGAAGGTCTCGTCCAGCTCCTCGCAGTACGGCGGCTCCTCGGGGTCCTCCGGGTCCGCGGTCGGCGTCGAGGCCGACGGCGAGGGCGACGTGGTGTCCGAGGCCGACGGCGAGGGCGACGTGGTGTCCGAGGCCGACGGGGACGGCGAGGTGGTGTCCGAGGCCGACGGCGACGGGGACACGGTGTCCGAGGGCGAAGCCGACGGGGAGGTGGTGTCCGAGGCCGTGGCGGACGGGGTGGGGGTCGTCGCGTACGCGGCCGGCGCCGCCAGGAAGGTGGCGGGGGCGATGACAGCGGTCGCGGCTGCGACGGCCATGGCGCGGCGGATCTGCATGGAGACCTCAGTGAAGTCTGGGCACCGCGGGACGCGGCACGAAGGCTGGGTTCCGACCCACCGCACCGCAACGGCTGCGAACACGTGAGGTCGTTGTTACGCATGGATGACCTGTGACCAGGGGGATTGGTTGCACGAGAACTCACAGGATCTTTATGTGATCTGCGCCACTCCTGCGTTCCATGGCTGAAACGGGATCACTCCGTGCCGCGCCGTCGCACAGCGCCATCGGGACGGACGGATGCCTGTGCGGGGTTCATCCCAGTGACTCCCCCGTGCACGAAGGAATGAGAGCGGGCCCCGCGGACATCACGTCCGCGGGGCCCTGCGCGCAGCACCGGCGTCAGGGCGGCGGCGGTGCGAAGACGCGGCGTCGGGGCGGGTTGCGCCGCGTCGTGAGGTGTCGACGGGCCCGGCGCCCAGGGGCGCCGGGCCGTGTTCGACCTTCGGCGATTTGGGTGCGCAGAGGGGACCTGCTCGTGCTGCATCCGTGCTGGACAGGCTGTCGGCCGGCCGGGCCGTTTTGTGCCGGATGCGGTCGGCTCCGGGCGTCCCCGGAGCCGACCGCCTTTGGGTGACCGGGCTGCTGTCCCCTGCCGACCGGTCACGCGCGCTGGGGCGAGGTCCCACGACGTACCTGCAGTACGTCACACGCTCCAGCGGAGCCACGCGTGGTTTCCTTCAAGGCCCGCCCCTGGCTGGCACGGACAACCGGACCAACGAAGGCCCGCCGGGTGCGTCACGCGCCGTACGGGTGAGGATGCGCCCGAACGCAGATACGCAGGGGTACGCGGGCCGTGCCGATCGGGCCCGGCATGCAACGGGTCCGGGCCCCGGCCCGGCCGCCTCAGATCCGGCCCCGGCACAGCTCCAGCATCGTCATCGCGAGCGCCGTACCCGGCTTGCCGAGCGCGTCCCTGTAGTGGCCCAGCACCTCCATCTCGCGTGCCAGGTTCACCCGGCGGCCGCCGGAGGAGATCCGGGCCTCCTGGATGACGGCGGAGACGGCCATCCGTTCCTGGATCAGGCCGATGATGCGGTCGTCGAGCGTGTCGATGCGCTCGCGTGCGCCGGTGATCAGGTTCGCGGCCTCGTCGGTGCGGGCGCCGGTCTTCTCGGCGGTGGTGTGCGCGGTCTTGGTGATGCTCATCTCAAGGGCCTCTCGTTTCGCTGGGGCCCCGGATCGGCACGGCCCGGAGAACGACAGAGCGCCCCGGGCCTTGTCGGCCCGGGGCGCCTGGGAAGTCGCTGTTCAGCAGATCAAGCAGCGCGACCATGGCAGCCGGACGGGCCGGTGCCATAGGTAAAGACGAAGGTCAGCTGCTTGTGCATGCGAGCAGTATGGCCGGATCCGGTCGAGGGGGCCAATCCGGGTTCGGATGGTGAGACGAAGAGTGATAACCGGCGCGCCGGTAGAATCGACACAGCAGACCCTTTCTCCCCGCCGGAAGGCCGCCCCAGTGCCAGCAGCACCCTCCGCCGCCCCCGACGTCGTACTCGTAGTCGACTTCGGTGCGCAGTACGCCCAGCTCATCGCCCGCCGAGTCCGTGAGGCCCGGGTCTACAGCGAGATCGTCCCGTCCACCATGCCGGTGGCGGAGATGCTGGCCAAGAACCCGAAGGCGATCATCCTCTCCGGCGGGCCCTCGTCGGTGTACGCGGAGGGCGCCCCGCGCCTGGACCGCGCGATCTTCGAGGCCGGGGTTCCGGTCTTCGGCATGTGCTACGGCTTCCAGCTGATGGCGACGACGCTCGGCGGCACCGTCGACAACACCGGCGCCCGGGAGTACGGCCGCACGCCGCTCCATGTCTCCAAGAGCGGCTCGACGCTCTTCGAGGGCACCCCGGCCGAGCAGCCGGTGTGGATGTCGCACGGCGACGCGTGCTCCGCCGCTCCCGAGGGCTTCACGGTCACCGCGTCCACCGACGTCGTGCCGGTCGCCGCCTTCGAGAACGACGAGAAGAAGCTGTACGGCGTGCAGCACCACCCCGAGGTGATGCACTCCACCTACGGCCAGCAGGTTCTCGAGCACTTCCTCTACCGCGGCGCCGGCATCGAGCCGAACTGGACCACGGGCAACGTCATCGAGGAGCAGGTCGAGGCGATTCGCGCGCAGGTCGGCACCAAGCGCGCCATCTGCGGTCTGTCCGGCGGTGTGGACTCCGCGGTCGCCGCGGCCCTGGTGCAGAAGGCCATCGGCTCCCAGCTGACCTGCGTGTACGTCGACCACGGTCTGATGCGCCAGGGCGAGACGGAGCAGGTCGAGAAGGACTTCGTCGCCGCCACGGGCGTCCAGCTCAAGGTCGTCGACGCACAGGAGCGCTTCCTCGACGCGCTCGCCGGCGTCAGTGACCCGGAGGAGAAGCGGAAGATCATCGGGCGCGAGTTCATCCGCGTCTTCGAGCAGGCGCAGGCCGAGATCGTGGCCGAGGCCGAGCACGGCGAGGACGTCGCGTTCCTCGTCCAGGGCACGCTCTACCCGGACGTCGTCGAGTCCGGCGGCGGCACCGGCACCGCCAACATCAAGTCGCACCACAATGTGGGCGGCCTGCCCGAGGACCTCGAGTTCGAGCTCGTCGAGCCGCTGCGCAAGCTGTTCAAGGACGAGGTCCGCATGGTCGGCCAGGAGCTCGGCCTGCCGGACGAGATCGTCCAGCGCCAGCCGTTCCCGGGCCCGGGTCTCGGCATCCGCATCGTCGGCGAGGTCACGCGCGAGCGCCTCGACCTGCTGCGCGAGGCGGACGCGATCGCCCGTGAGGAGCTCACGGCGGCCGGTCTCGACCGCGACATCTGGCAGTGCCCGGTGGTGCTGCTCGCCGACGTCCGCAGCGTCGGGGTCCAGGGCGACGGCCGCACCTACGGCCACCCGATCGTGCTGCGCCCCGTCTCGTCGGAGGACGCGATGACGGCGGACTGGACGCGGATGCCGTACGACGTGCTGGCGAAGATCTCGACCCGGATCACCAACGAGGTCGCGGACGTGAACCGCGTGGTCCTCGATGTGACGAGCAAGCCCCCGGGCACCATCGAGTGGGAGTGACCCTCCCGCAAGATCAACACCGACGCCGTCGCTCATTCGTTTGAGCGGCGGCGTCGGTGTTCGCCGTGGGTAGGCTGATCGTACGGAGCAGAATCCCGTCCATGGGAGGAACCATGATCGCTGAGGTCCCGAACGCCTGGCCGGTGCCGCCGCAGGACGGATACACCGTGGACGACCTGTTGACGCTGCCCGACCTCCCGCCGCACACCGAGCTGATCGACGGGAGCCTGGTTTTCGTGAGTCCGCAGCGTTACTTTCACAGCCTTGTGATCGACCTGCTGGTGGGAGGGCTACGCCGTACTGCCCCGCCGGATCTGAAGGCCGTGCGCGAGATGACCGTCATGCTGGACAAGCGCAACGGTCCGGAGCCGGACGTGTCGGTGATTCGGGCGGAGGCCGTGACAGGCGGTATGCAAACGCACTTCCTGGCCGCCGACGTTCAGCTCGCCGTCGAGGTTTCCCCGGACTCCGAGGCCCGCGACCGCAGCCGCAAGCCCCTGCTGTACGCGCAGGCCGGCATCCCGCACTTCTGGCTGGTCGAGATGGGCGGCGCCGACGACCGCCCCGTTGTTCACGTCTTCGAGCGCTCGCACGTCACGCAGTCGTACGCCCTCACCGGAATCCACCACGACCGGCTCAAGCTGTCCGTGCCCTTCGACATCGACATCGACCTTGGGGACATCGACAACCTCTAGGGCCTCTCGTTTGGATCATGCCGGGCTCGCGGGCCCTGGCACCGCCCCCCCCACAGCCTTCGGCGTGGGAGGTGCCCCCACGCCGCGTTGTCGTCGGTCGGCATGGCTCCGCCATGCCTCCTCCCCCTACGCCTTCGGCG
>NZ_JBEXRZ010000185.1:0-14529 GCF_040613325.1 Streptomyces sp. NPDC006283
GCAGGGGCCCGGCGGATACGGCCTGTGTGCGTGCCGAGGCTGTCAGGCCGTCGGGACACCGGCCACGGCGTAGGTGTGGCGCAGGAACCGGATCAGCGTCTTCGAGTCGAACTGGACCACGGCGACACCGTCGGTGGTGTGGAACTCGAGGATGGCCTGGACCCGGCCGCACGGCCAGATGCCGATGTCGCCCGCCCGGGCCGGGGAGCGCAGCCCCGACTCGAGGAGGTCGCGGGGGAAGGTCCACGTCTGGCCGCTGGGGAATGCGAAGCGGACGGCCCCGGGGTCCTCCGCGGGGTCGTAGCTCAGAAACACGCGGACCGGTCGGTGCTGAGGCGCGTCGGTGACGATCCTGCCACTGGCTTGCTCTTTGACGGCGTGGGTCATCGGCCGCTCCTTACGCTCAACCGCTTTGTCTCTAATGTCCCATATTTTGGGATTCTGGGCGGGCTGCTCCATCTTCAGTTGTGACCTATGCGCTCTTGCAAGTCGTTCGCAGCTGGGCACTATCATTGAACAGTTATTCATCTGTCCGAAGCGGAGCTCTCCATGCATGTCCCCGACGGATTCATCAACGCTCCCGTCTCGGTGGCCGCCGGAGTCGTCGCCGCCGGCGCGGTCGCCGTCAGCCTGCGCGGTGCCCGCCGTGAGCTGGGCGGATCGCCGGTCGCCTTGGCCGGAGCGGACCGGACGGCACCGCTCGCGGGGCTGGTCGCCGCGTTCGTCTTCGCCGTGCAGATGCTCAACTTCCCCGTTGCGGCGGGCACCAGCGGGCATCTGCTCGGCGGTGCGCTGGCGGCCATCCTCGTCGGCCCGTTCACCGGCGTGCTCTGCATCGCGGTCGTCCTGCTGATGCAGGCCATCCTCTTCGCCGACGGCGGGCTCACCGCCCTCGGTGTCAACATCACCGTCATGGGCGTCGTCGGCGTCCTCGTCGCGTACGGGCTTTTCCGCGGGCTGGTCAAGGTGCTGCCGCGCACCCGCCGCTCGGTGACCGTCGCGTCCTTCGTCGCCGCGCTGGTCTCGGTGCCCGCGGCGGCCGCCGCCTTCACCCTCCTCTACGCGGTCGGAGGCCTCACCGACGTCCCGATCGGCTCCGTGCTGACGGCCATGGTCGGCGTCCATACGCTGATCGGCATCGGCGAGGCAGTGATCACCATGCTGACCGTCGGCGCCGTCATCGCCGTGCGGCCCGACCTCGTGTACGGCGCCCGCGGCCTGTCCACGCCGCTCAAACTGCGTGTCGGCGGCGAGCTCGTCGACGCCCCGGCCGCCGAACCGGCGCCGGTCGCCGCGCGCTCGCCGCGCACGTTCTGGCTCGCGGGCCTCGCGACCAGCCTCGTCCTTGCCGGCTTCGTCTCCTTCTACGCTTCGGCGAACCCCGACGGCCTGGAGAAGGTCGCCGCCGACAAGGGCATCGACAAGACCGTCGAGGAGCATGCCGCGGCCGACTCGCCGCTCGCCGACTACGGCGTCGAGAACATCACCGACGCCCGGCTGTCCGGCGGACTCGCCGGAGTGATCGGCGTCGGCGCGACGGTCGTCGCCGGCACCGGTGTGTTCTACGTGGTGCGCCGCCGCCGCAGCGAGGACGCCAGGTCCGAATCCGTGCAGAACCCGGTCTGACATGGGCGCGGGCCACAGTCACAAGCTCTACCGGCACGGGCACTCGCCGGTCCACGAGCTGCCCGCGCACTGCAAGCTGCTCGCCGTCCTCGGCTTCGTGCTGGTCGTGGTCTCCACGCCGCGCGAGGCCGTCTGGGCCTTCGCCCTGTATGCGGTGCTGCTCGGGGCGGTCGCGGCGGTGGCCCGCATTCCGGCGGGCTTCCTGCTGAAGCGGTTGCTGATCGAGATCCCGTTCGTGGCCTTCGCGCTGCTGATGCCCTTCGTGGTGCCCGGGGAGCGGACCGAGTTCCTGGGGATCCCGCTGAGCGTCCCGGGCCTGTGGGGCGCGTGGAACATCCTGGCCAAGGGGACGCTCGGCGTCGCGGCCTCCGTGATCCTCGCCTCGACGACCGAGCTGCGCTCCCTCCTGAACGGTCTGCAGCGCCTGCGACTGCCGTCGCTGCTGGTCCAGATCGCCTCGTTCATGATCCGGTACGGCGACGTCATCACCGACGAGATGCGCCGGATGTCGATCGCCCGGCGCTCCCGCGGATTCGAGGCGCGCGGCGTACGCCACTGGGGAGTCCTGGCCAAGTCGGCCGGTGCCCTGTTCATCCGTTCCTACGAGCGCGGCGAGCGGGTTCACCTCGCGATGGTCAGCCGCGGCTACACCGGCACGATGCCGGTCCTCGACGAGGTGCGTGCCACGCGCGCCCAGTGGTCGTACGCCGCCGCCCTGCCCGTGACCGCGCTCGCGGTCTGTCTGCTGGGATGGACGCTATGACCCCGAACCCGCACCCGCCCCACTCTCTCGACGTGCGCGGGCTCGCGTACGCCTACCCCGACGGCCATCAGGCCCTGTTCGGCGTCGATCTGACGGTCGGGCGCGGCGAGCGGGTCGCCCTGCTCGGGCCCAACGGCGCGGGCAAGACCACGCTCGTCCTCCATCTCAACGGCATCCTGGCCGGCGGGGTCGGTTCGGTCGCCGTCGCCGGACTGCCCGTCGACAAGAAGAACCTGGCGGAGGTCCGCCGGCGCGTCGGCATCGTCTTCCAGGACCCGGACGACCAGCTGTTCATGCCGACGGTCCGGGAGGACGTGGCCTTCGGGCCGGCGTCCGCGGGTCTGCGCGGCGCCGAGCTGGAGGCGCGGGTCACGGCTGCCCTGACCCGGGTCGGCATGGCGGACTTCGCCGACCGCCCGCCGCACCACCTCTCCTTCGGGCAGCGCCGCCGGGTGGCGGTCGCCACCGTGCTCGCGATGGAGCCGGAGATCCTGGTGCTCGACGAGCCCTCGTCCAACCTGGACCCGGCCTCGCGCCGCGAACTGGCCGATGTCCTGCGCTCGTTGGACGTCACGGTCCTGATGGTGACGCACGACCTGCCGTACGCGCTGGAGCTGTGCCCCCGGTCGGTGATCCTCAGCGACGGCGTGATCGCCGCGGACGGCGGCACACAGGAGCTGCTGGGTGACGACGAGCTGATGCGGGCCCACCGCCTGGAGCTGCCCTTCGGCTTCGACCCGAGGTCCGTGACAATAGGCGCGTGAACATTCGGCGCGTGAACGAGGACCGGAGCGGGGCGGCGGCGTCACTGCTCCTCGACGACCAGCTGTGCTTCGCGCTGTACGCGGCCCAGCGGGCGGTCACGGCTGCCTACCGCCCGCTGCTCGCCGAGCTGGGCCTGACCTATCCGCAGTATCTGACGATGCTGGTGCTCTGGGAGCGCGGCGAGATCCCCGTCAAGGAGCTCGGCTCCGCGCTGCGGCTCGACTACGGCACGGTCTCGCCGCTGCTCAAGCGGCTGGAGGCGGCGGGCCTGGTGCGGCGGGAGCGATCTGCGGCCGACGAGCGTTCGGTGCGGCTGGTGCTCACGGACGAGGGCGAGGCGATGCGCGAGCGGGCGGAGAAGGTGCCCGCCCAACTGCTGCTGAGCACGGGCCTCGCGGGCGCCGAAGTCGCCCGGCTCCGTGAGGACCTGCACCGGCTGGCCGACAGCGCGGACGGCGCTACCCCGCAGTAACCAGGACCGGCTTGTTCCGATACATTGTGCGCGATGTAAATTCACCGGCGCACGCACTTCGGGACGCATCATGAGCGAACAGGTCGACACGGTCGACACCCGCCCGACAAAGATCATGTACGTGGCGGAGGCCACCGCCCATGGCGGTCGCGACGGCTATGTGACCAGTCATGACGGCCAGATCGAGCTGCGCCTGGCCATGCCGCCCGCGCTCGGCGGCGACGGCCGCGGCACCAACCCGGAGCAGCTCTTCGCGGCCGGCTACAGCTCCTGCTTCCACAACGCACTCGTGCTCGTCGGGCGCCGGGCCGGACTGGACCTCACCGGCTCGACGGTCGCCGCCAAGGTCGGCATCGGCCCCAACGGGTCCGGCGGGTACGGGCTCGCGGTCGCGCTCAACGTCTCGTTGCCGCTCGTCGACCAGGACCTCGCCACGCGGCTCGTGGGCGCCGCCCACCAGGTCTGCCCGTACTCGAACGCCACCCGCGACAACATCGACGTCTCGATCGTGCTGAGTTGAGCTGAGCCCACCGGCCCCGGCCGACCCGCGGTCCTGACTGTCCGCACCACGTTGCACCATGGGGGGATGGACGGCAGCGAAGGAGCAGACGTGATGGACGTCCGGGGCACGGTGGCGGACGGTTTCGAAGCGGTCGAGGACGCCTTCGTGCGCAACTTCCAGCAGCGCGGCGAGCGCGGCGCCGCCGTCGCCGTCTACCGGCACGGCCGCAAGGTCGTCGACCTGTGGGCCGGCACGCGCGACGTCGACGGGCGCGAGCCCTGGGCCGTCGACACCGCGCAGGTCGTGCGTTCGGCGACCAAGGGCGTCGCCGCCGCCGTCGTCCTCGTGCTCCACCAGCGGGGCCAGATCGACCTGGACGCACCGGTCGGCACCTACTGGCCCGAGTTCAAGGCCGCGGGCAAGGAGCGCGTCCTCGTACGCCACCTGCTGTCGCACCGCGCGGGGCTGCCGGTGCTCGACCGTCCGCTCACCCCCCTCGAAGCCGAGGACGGCGCGAGCGGACCCGCCGCACTCGCCGCTCAGGCGCCGGCCTGGGAGCCGGGCACCGACCACGGCTACCACGCGCAGACCTACAGCTGGCTCCTCGGCGAACTGGTCCACCGGGTCACCGGGCGCACCATGGGCCGCTGGGTCGCCGAGGAGATCGCCCGCCCGCTCGGCCTCGACCTGTGGATAGGACTGCCCGGGGACGAGGCCCACCGCGTCGGCCGGCTCGGACCGGTGGCGGAGCCGGAGACCGCGCAGGGCGGCGGTCTCAAGCTCCGGCCCAAGCGCTCCGTGGCGGAGGCCTACCGCGACCCCGAGTCGCTCACCCGCCGCGCCTTCGAGGCCATCGACCCCCTGCCCGACGAGAACGACGCCGCCTACCGCGCCGCCGAACTGGCCGCCTCCAACGGCATATCCACCGCTCGCGCGCTCGCCCGCTTCTATGCCGCGACCATCGGCGAGGTCGACGGCGGCCCCCGGCTCTTCGCCCCGGCCACCCTCACCCTCGCCCGGACCGAGGAGTCCGCGGGACCCGACCGCGTCCTGGTCGTCTCCACCCGCTTCGGACTCGGCTTCATGCTGCACGGCCCCGCGTCGCCGCTGCTCGGTCCCGGCTCGTTCGGCCACCCCGGACGCGGCGGTTCCCTCGGCTTCGCCGACCCCGGGTCGGGCGTCGCGTTCGGCTACACGACCAACGGCATGCGCAAGGGCGTCACCGCCGATCCACGCGCCCAGGCACTGATCAGGGCGGTACGTTCGGCCCTATGAGGCGGTTCGAGGGCTACGGCGTACTGATCACGGGCGCGGCGCGCGGCATCGGCGAGGCGACGGCACGCAGGCTGGCGTCCGAGGGTGCGCGGGTCCTGGTGACGGACATCGACGCGGAGGCCGCCGAGCGGACCGCGGCCGGTATCGAGGGTGCCGCCTCCTGCTACTGCGACGTCGGCGACCGGGCGTCGGTCGAGGCCGCCGTCGCCTGTGCCGTGGAGCGCTTCGGCACCCTGGACGTCCTCGTGAACAACGCGTTCTCCTGCAGCCCGGACACCCCGCTCATCGAGGACCAGCCCGACGACGCCTGGAGCCGGGACCTGGACATCTCGCTGACGGGCGCGTTCCGTTGCGCCCGTGCGGCGATGCCGCACCTGGCCGCGCACGGTCGGGGCGCGATCGTCAACATCGGCTCGGTCAACGGCGAACAGGACTTCGGCAACCACGCCTACAGCGCGGCCAAAGCCGGTCTGGCGTCGCTCACCCGCACCCTGGCGGGCGATGCGGCGGCCCGTGGCGTCCGCGTCAACCAGGTCACGCCGGGCACGATCCGGACCCGGTCGTGGGACGGCAGGCAGGACAGCCTCGAAATCCTGAACGGCGTCTATCCCCTCGGCCGCGTCGGCGAGCCCGAGGACATCGCGGCGGCGGTCGCGTTCCTCGCCTCTCATGACGCCTCCTGGGTCACGGGCACGACCCTGCGCGTGGACGGCGGGCTGCTCGCGGTGAACACGGGTTTCCAGCGGATGCTCGCGGACGAGGCGGACCAGGGCGCACAGGACGTGTGAGCAGTCGGCGACCCGGACTTCGACGCGCCGCCTTCGGGTCAACGGCGCGTGCGCTCAGTCGCGTTCGTATAACAACCGGCGCCCCTGTCACTCCTGTCCCGTAGAGTGCCAAGCGACCTGTGTCTTGAACGTGTTCAAGGCGCGCACTCTGGGGAGGGGGCTGCAGTCATGCGCAGCGGAGCGAAGGTCGCCATCGTCGGCGGCGTGTTCGCCGTGGTCGCCGGTGGCGTCGGCTACGGAGGCTACAACCTGTTCAACGGGCTGACCGGATCGGGCGGCGGCACGAACGCGGGCACCAAGTCCGACACCGGGCCCAGGAAGACCGGCCCGCCGAGCGCGGACGAGATCGAGGACACCGCAAAGGACTTCCTCGCCGCCTGGGCCGAGGGCAGGGGCCCCCAGGCGGCCCAGCTGACCAACAACGCCACCGAGGCGGAGCCGCTTCTGAGCGGATACGGCGAGCAGGCGCACGTCACCAAGGCCGTGATCACGCCCGGCGCGGCGGTGGGCGCGAAGGTGCCGTTCACGGTCGAGGCGACGGTGTCGTACGAGGGGACCAGCAAGCCGTGGTCCTACTCCTCCGAACTGACCGTGGTGCGCGGGCTGACGACCGGGAAGGCGCTGGTCGACTGGCAGCCGTCCGTCGTCCACCCCAAGCTCACCAAGGGCACGTCGCTGGTGACGGCGGAGGCCGCGGCCCCGCCGATCAAGGCGGTCGACAAGAACGGCGTGGAGCTGACGGCCGAGAAGTACCCCTCGCTCGCGCCGGTCCTCGGCACACTGCGTGAGAAATACGGCGACAAGGCCGGCGGCACACCGGGCATCGAGCTGGCCATCACCTCGTCCGACGAACACATGCCGGACCAGACCCTGCTCACGCTCACCAAGGGCAAGGAGGGCACGCTCCAGACGTACCTGGACGCGGGGGCCCAGGCCGCCGCGGAGAAAGCGGTGAAGAAGTACAGCAAGGCCTCGGTGGTGGCGATCGAGCCCAGCACCGGCCGGATCAGAGCGGTGGCCAACAATCCGGTGACCGAGTTCAACACCGCGCTCCAGGGCGCCCAGGCGCCCGGCTCCACGATGAAGATCGTGACTGCGGCGATGATGCTCGACAAGGGGCTGGTGAACGGGCCGAACTCGCCCGTCGAGTGCCCCGCGACCGTCGTCTGGGAGCGTGAATTCCACAATCTCAAGGACTTCTCGCTCGGCAACACGACGCTCAAGCGGGCGTTCGCGCGCTCCTGCAACACCAGTTTCATCAAGCCGGTCAAGCCGCTCGGCGCCGACGCGGGCAACGCCCTGGGCGACACGGCGCGGAAGTACTTCGGCATCGGTGAGGAGTGGCAGGCCGGAGTCGTGACCCGCGACGGGTCGGTGCCCGCCTCGACGGGGTCGGAGACCGCCGCCTCGTACATCGGCCAGGGCAGGATCCAGATGAACGCCCTCAACGTCGCCTCCATCGCCGCGACCGTGAAGGGCGGCGTCTTCCGCCAGCCGGTGATCGTGCCGCAGTCCCTGGACGACCGCCAACTGGCCCGCGCCACACCGCTTCCCGGCTCGATGGCGGGCACCCTGCGCCAGTTGATGAGCGCCGCGGCGACGGGCGAGGGCACGGCCGCCGGCGCCATGGCCCCGGTCGGTGGGGTGAAGGGCGCCAAGACCGGCTCCGCGGAGGTCGACGGGCAGGGCGACTCCAACAGCTGGTTCACCGGATACGCCGACGACCTCGCCGCGGCGGCGGTCGTCGACTCCGGCGGACACGGCGGCGACGCGGCCGGTCCGGTGGTGGCGGCGGTGCTGAACGCAGGCTGACGCCCACGCGTCGGAACGAAGTCGCATGGCCCGTACAGCTACCGCTAGCGTGCGGGCCATGAGCACTCACGACACCGCCGACGCCCACCCCCGTTTCGCCGAGGCTCTGCGCGAGCTCGGTCTCGACGTCCCGGTACGCCGCTTCCCCGATGCCACGCTCCCCCGTAGCCCCAAGGGCACGGGAGGTGCCCCCATCGCCGCGCGGGCGGCGGCCGCGATCGGCTGCGACGTCGGCGAGATCGTGAAGTCGCTGATCTTCCAGGCGGACGGCGTGCCCCTCCTGGTGCTGATGGACGGCGGGTCGCGGGTGGACGTCGAGCGGGTGCGGCAGGAGCTCGGCGCCGAGTCGGTCGAGCGCGCCGGTGCCGAGCTGGTCCGGGAGGCGACCGGATACGCGATCGGCGGCGTCCCGCCGTTCGGCCACCGCACCCGGACGAGGGTGCTCGCCGACCGCGGGCTGCTCGACCACGACATCGTGTGGGCGGCGGCGGGGACGCCGCACTCGGTGTTCCCGCTCGACCCCAAGACGCTGGTCGCCCACGCGGGCGGCACCCTGGTGGACGTCCGCGAGCGCACGGCGTGACGCCGCTGGTCGCCGCGGCGGTCCTCGCCGCCGCAGTCACCCACGCAGGCTGGAACGCCATCGCGCACGCCATCAAGGACCAGCTCGTCGCGTTCACGCTGATCGGCGGCGGCGCCGCGGTCCTCGGCGCGCTGATCGCGCCGTTCGTCCCGCTGCCGGCGGCGGGCGCCTGGCCGTACCTGATCGCCTCCGCGCTGCTGCACGTCGGCTACCAGGCGCTGCTGATGCGGTCGTTCAGCCTCGGCGACTTCGGCCAGATGTATCCGATAGCGCGCGGCACGGCCCCGCTCGTGGTGACGGTCGCCGCCGTGTTCCTCGTCGACGAGCGGCTGAACGGCTGGCAGCTCGGCGGCGTCGTGTTCGCCTCCGCCGGTCTTGTGGGGGTCGCGCTGTGGGGCATCCTCCCGCCGGGACGGCGGAAGTCCGCGGGCCCGGGCAGCCGGCCCCACTGGCCGGCCATCCTCGCGGCGCTCGCGACCGGACTGTCGATCGCCGCCTACACGGTGGTCGACGGCCTCGGCGTACGCGCCTCCGGCACCCCCGTCGGCTACATCGCGTGGCTCATGATCCTCGAGGGCATCCTGATCCCCGCGTACGCGGCGTACTCCCGCAGGGGCGCCCTGCTCGGCCAGTTGCGCCCGTACGCGGCCCGCGGACTGCTCGGCGCCGCCCTGTCCATGGCGGCGTACGGCCTGATCCTCTGGGCCCAGACCCGCGCCCCGCTCGCCCCCGTGGCGGCGCTGCGTGAGTCGTCGATCATCGTGGGCGCGGCCATAGGGGCGGTGTTCTTCAAGGAACGCTTCGGCGCCCCCAGGATCGCGGCGGCCGCGCTGATGGTTGTGGGCATAGGCCTGATGCTCAGGGCCGGCTGACCGACCACGCCCGGGTGACCAAGCGCAGACCTCCTGCACGGGCGGCATGGGGTTCCTGCGCGCCGTCGGGTTGGAGATTCGTGGGCCGGACGGGCGATGCCCTGCGGTCGCTCCTGGCGCAGCCGTGTGTTGGGGTAACTCATAGCGCATCGTTGGATACGGTGCGCAACCGTAGGATTTTCGGTCATTCGCGGCATGTGACCCAAACGGAAGTGGAGAAGTAATGCGTAACCTTCGCAAGGCTGCTCTGGTGGCTGCCATGATCGGCAGCCTCGGCATGTTCGGGGCCGGAGCCGCCTCCGCCACCGGCATCGCCGACAGCGACCCGGCGCTCTGCAACCAGGAGGCCACGATCGGCGACGAGACGGTTCAGTACGGTCTCATCAACGTCTCGGACCTGCCCATCTCGATCCTGAGCAGCACCAATGAGGTGGCCCAGAATCAGGTCACGCTGCAGTGCAGCGGCGGGGACAGCGCTTCCCAGCAACAGCAGCAGGCCACTGCCACGAACGACATCAGCGGCAGCCTGCTGGACCTCCTCGGCCTCTGAGCCCTCGAGCCCGCTCGGTTCGCAGACGCCTGATACAGCGCCGCCCTGGTCGTCGACCGGGGCGGCGTTCTCAAGCGCTCTCCGTCGCGGCTACTACACCCAGGTGTCCAGCCACATACGGTTGCGCCACTCCTCCAGCGGGATCGGGGTGCCCGTGTAGATGGGCCAGAAGTAGATGAAGTTCCAGATGATCAGCAGTACCAGCACGCCCGCCCCGATGGCGCCGACCGCGCGGCGGCGTTCGTCGGAGCCCGGCGGGCCGAGGATCGCGCCGATCATCATCGCGACGGCCAGACACAGGAACGGGACGAACACGACCGCGTAGAAGAGGAAGATCGTCCGCTCCTGGTAGTGCAGCCACGGCACCCAGCCCGCCAGGATCGCGCACAGGATCGCCCCGGCGCGCCAGTCGCGTCGGAACAGCCAGCGCCACGCGACGTAGCAGATGGCGAAGCAGGCGGCCCACCACAGGAGCGGCGTGCCGAGTGCCAAAACTTCGGCGGCGCACTTGTCGGCGGCATCCTTCGGGCAGCCGGCGACGCCCGGCGCCGGGTCCTCGTAGTAGTACGAGACCGGGCGGCCCAGCACCAGCCAGCTCCACGCGTTGGACTCGTAGGTGTGCCCGGAGGTCAGGTTCACGTGGAAGTCGTAGACCTGGTTCTCGTAGTGCCACAGGCTGCGCCACCAGTCGGGGAAGAGCCAGCTCCAGTCGCTGTTCCTGCCGCCCTCCGAGCTCGCCCAGTTCCGGTAGTACCCCTTGTCGGTGACGATCCAGCCGGTCCATGAGGCGATGTACGTGACGATCGCCACGGGGACGGTCGACACGAACGCCGGCACCAGGTCCTTCTTGAGGACCGTGAGATACGGCCGCACCGCACCCGCCGTGCGCCGCGAGCCCACGTCCCACAGCACGCTCATCACACAGAACGCGGCCATCACGAAGAGCCCGTTCCACTTGGTGCCGGCCGCCAGTCCCAGCATCAGGCCGGCCGTCAGCCGCCACGGCCGCCAGCCGAGCCGCAGCGTCTGCGCGATGCCCGCGTCCGGCCGCAGTACGCCGTCCTCGTCCTCGGGGAGCGCCGCCGCGAGTCTGCGCCGTGACCAGTCGCGGTCGAGGACCAGCGCGCCGAACGCCGCCAGCACGAAGAACATCAGCACCAGGTCGAGCAGCGCCGTGCGGCTCATCACGAAGTGCAGGCCGTCCACCGCCAGCAGCAAACCGGCGAGACAGCCGAGGAACGTCGAGCGGAACAGCCGGCGTCCGATGCGGCAGAGCATCAGCACCGACAGCGTGCCGAGCACGGCGACCATGAACCGCCAGCCGAAGGGCGTGAAGTCGAACATCTTCTCGCCGAGGCCGATGACCCACTTGCCGACCGGTGGGTGCACCACGTAACCGGGGTCGGTGGGGACGGCGACGGCGGACGGGCCCTCCAGGATCGACGCGTCGACGTTCTTGGGCCAGCTGCCCTCGTACCCCTGGTTGATAAGGGCCCAGGCGTCCTTGGCGTAGTACGTCTCGTCGAATATCACCGCCTTCGGCTCGCCGAGGTTCCAGAACCGCAGCAGCCCCGCGACCAGAGCGACCAGTAGCGGCCCGCCCCATGAGGCGATCCTCAGCAGCGGCTCCACATCACCCCGGCGGATGCCGAACACGGGCCACAGCCGCTCCGACGGCCGCGTGTACGGCGGCACAAGGCGGTCCCGCAAGCCGGTCACGGGCCGGGGCGTGTAGCCGAATCGGCGCAGCCGGTTCTCCCAACCCGGTGGCTGCTGTTCGGCGTCGTCCTTGCCCCGCAGGGGCTGTGGCGCGGTACTGGTCACCGCGCCATCGTAAGGAACACGGCTGTGCGATTGGTGCTCCCGGTGCTGGGAGGATGGCGACTGTGACTGGAACGCTGGTACTCGCAGGGACACCCATCGGCGATGTGGCGGACGCGCCGCCCCGCCTCGCCGCCGAACTTCAGGGCGCCGACATCGTCGCCGCCGAGGACACGCGCCGTCTGCGCCGCCTCACCCAGGCGCTCGGCGTGCACACGAGCGGCCGGGTCGTCTCCTACTTCGAGGGCAACGAGGCCGCCCGCACGCCGGAGCTGGTCGAGGCGCTGGCCGGCGGGGCGCGGGTGCTGCTGGTCACCGACGCGGGCATGCCGTCCGTCTCCGACCCCGGCTACCGGCTGGTCGCCGCCGCGGTGGAGAAGGACATCAAGGTCACCGCGGTGCCGGGGCCGTCGGCCGTGCTGACCGCGCTGGCGCTGTCCGGTCTGCCCGTGGACCGGTTCTGCTTCGAGGGCTTCCTGCCCCGCAAGGCGGGGGAGCGTCTGGGCCGGCTCCGCGAGGTCGCGGGGGAGCGGCGCACCCTCGTCTACTTCGAGGCCCCGCACCGGCTCGACGACACGCTCGCCGCCATGGCCGCGGTCTTCGGCGCAGACCGCAGGGCGGCGGTGTGCCGCGAGCTGACCAAGACGTACGAGGAAGTGAAGCGCGGGGGGCTCGGGGAGCTGGCGGCGTGGGCGGCCGAGGGCGTGCGCGGCGAGATCACCGTCGTCGTGGAGGGCGCCCCGGAGAGCGGCCCCGAGGAGCTCGGCGCGGACGAGCTGGTGCGCCGGGTGCGGGTGCGCGAGGAGGCGGGGGAGCGGCGCAAGGAGGCCATCGCCGCCGTCGCCGCGGAGGCGGGCCTTCCCAAACGGGAGGTGTTCGATGCCGTCGTGGCGGCAAAGAATGCGGCTCGACCGGCGTCGGGTGATGGTAAAGGGCTATCGTGAATAGGCAAAGCGCAGACCGTGTCCTGCCCTCTTTCGTATTGAAGGACCAAAGACTCGACAGGCGCTGATGCGCTCCCGCCGAAAAAGGCGTCCACTGGTTCGGTGGAGAGGAGCAGCCGGCATGAGTGAGACCACAGGCACCGCCAAGGTTCATGAGGCATATTCCTTCGCCTGCATGCGCTGCGGGCACGGGTGGGAGCAGTCCTACGAGATCGAGCATCACGTCGACACGTCGGGTCAGGAATTCATCGTCTACAAGACGGACGGTCGGCGTGTTCCGTCACCGCTGTCCAGTCCGACATGCCTCAACTGCGGCGGACACGTCGTGCGGATCATGCGGGCGGGGCGGGTCTCCTCGGTGCAGAACATGATGGCGTATCTGGAAGGGGAGACAACGCCCTCCGGGGCGACCGTCGGGGCCGGGGAGGCGGTGCCGGGCGAGCGGCAGCCCGCCCGGGAGACGGCCGGCGCCGAAGCCACGGCGGCCGCGGCCGACGCCCCGGCGAGCGAGGACGCCCAGGGCGAGTCGCGCCACTGGCACCTGTCCGACCTGCTGCACCCCTTCCAGCACCGCAAGTAGGCCAACCGCGGTGACCCCATGGGCGCGGGCCTCCGCGCGGGACTCGTAGGATCGCGCCCATGAGTTCGAAGTCCGCACCGCCGCCGCTGCCCGAACCGCTCGGTGTCCAGGTCGCCGACTCGCACACCCATCTGGACATGCAGGACGGCACCGTCGAGGAGGCCCTCGCCAGGGCCGCCGCGGTCGGTGTGACCACCGTCGTCCAGGTCGGCTGCGACCTCAAGGGATCCCGGTGGGCAGCGGAGACGGCCGCCGCCCACCGCGAGGTGCACGCCGCGGTGGCGCTCCATCCGAACGAGGCCCCGCGGATCGTGCTCGGGGATCCCGACGGCTGGTCGCGGCAGGGCGCGCGGCAGGCGGGCGGGGACGCCGCACTCGACGACGCCCTCGCGGAGATCGACCGGCTGGCCGCCCTCGACGAGGTCAAGGCCGTCGGCGAGACCGGCCTCGACTACTTCCGCACGGGCCCCGAGGGGATGGCGGCGCAGGAACGCTCTTTCCGGGCTCACGTCGAGATCGCGAAACGGCACGACAAGGCGCTTGTCATTCACGACCGCGACGCGCATGCGGACGTGCTGCGGATTCTCGCCGAGGAAGGCGCGCCCGAACGCACGGTCTTCCACTGCTATTCCGGCGACGCGGAAATGGCACAAGTGTGCGCGGCAGCGGGCTACTTCATGTCCTTCGCGGGGAACGTGACCTTCAAGAACGCGCAACCGCTGCGTGATGCCCTCGCGGTGGCGCCCGCCGAGCTGGTGCTCGTGGAAACCGACGCGCCCTTTCTGACGCCGGCGCCGTACCGCGGACGGCCCAACGCGCCGTATCTGATTCCGGTGACGCTGCGCGCGATGGCGGAGGTCAGAGGGGTGGACGAGGACACCATGGCCGCGGCGATCGCGGCCAATACCGCCCGCGCGTTCGGTTACTGACCGGATCGGGGTGTGCCCGACCCTCGGTGACGCGGCGTGTTCGCGTCGCTTTGGAGAGTGACGAATGCTCCGCTACTGTCCGATGCCACTTGGCTAGCGGACCTTACGGAGCGTCGTGGGCGTGGGTAATTCGCAGGGCAGTCACCGCGCGGTGCATGAACTCCATGGGACGCGGCAGGTCGTAGAACATCGCGACCGAGGTGACGACCTTGGCGCGGCGGCTGCCGAACCGCTCGGCGAACACCTT
>NZ_JBEXRZ010000186.1:0-14376 GCF_040613325.1 Streptomyces sp. NPDC006283
CATCTCCGCTGGACAGGGGGGACGACCTGAATACGCCCCTCATTTCGACGCGGATCCGGCGCCCGTGCGCAGAAGGAACACACACATGCCCCACGCATGCATCACGGATATGACCATTCGTACACGCCATTTACACATGCGCACACGAGGGTGACGGAGACGAATTCACGAAAGGGCGGCGGGGCGGCGGGGCCTGGCCGCCACCCCGTCACTGGGGGCTCACCGGGACGGGAGTTCCGCCTCGATCAGGTCCGCCGCGCGTCGAGTGCCGCCCTCGCCGGCCATACCGGACTTGATCTCCTCGAGCCGCGCAGCCACCTGCGGGTCCCCGGCCAGTGCGAGTACCGCATCGCGCAGCTCCCCGGCCGGGGCGTCCGTCTCGAGACGCCGTGCCACCCCCAGGCCCACGAGCATGTCCGCGTTGCCGAACTGGTCGACGGCCTGCGGCACGGCCACCATCGGCGTGCCGGTGGCAAGGCCCTCCTGGCTGCCGCCCGCACCCGCATGGGTGATGAACGCGTCGGCCTGCTTGAGGATCGCCAACTGCGGTACCCACGAGTGCACTTCGATGTTGCCGGGAATCTCGCCGAGCTCGGACGTCTCGACGTACCGCCCGATCTGGAGCACCACGTGCCACCCCGGCAGCTCCCCGAAGGCCTTCACACACTCGCGGTAGAAACCGGGCTGCTTGGTGAAGGTGGAGCCGAGCGAGACGAGCAGGACCTTCTCGGCGTCCGCCGGCCGCTGCCACTCCCCCTGGCCCGCCCGGTCGCCCTGGCATGCTCCGACGAACGAGTACACGGACTCGTCGACGCGGTCCGCGTTCGGCTGCAGCGCCCGGGGGATCAGGACGATGCTGCGGCGGGGCCGCCCGACGAACGGGTCGGGATGCGTGGTGATGCCGTTCTGCGCGAGCCAGTCGGCGAAGCGCGCGTAGTACGCCCTGCCCCGTTCCGACGCCCGCAGCTCGGCGGTCATCGGCTCCGCGACCTCCTCCTCGTACCCCTCCCAGGCGACGAGGTTGGGCGAGAGGGAGACGGCGGGGACACCCCAGCGATGGGCGAGGACGATCGCCGGGTACGAGGTGATGTCGTGGATGACGAGGTCCGGTTCGTCGCCCTCGAACGCCTCGATGAGCTGCGGCAGCACCTGGATGGCGTCGTTCAGGAACGGCTCGATGTTGTCGATCAGTTCCGTGCCCCATGCCTCCGGCTCGTCCTCGGTGGGGAGCGTGGACGTGTAGACGACGGGCTCGGCGCCCGTTTGCGCGACGCGGTCCGCGTACGAGGCGGGGATCGCGTAGCTGACGCGGTGGCCGCGGGCGACGAGCTCGCGGATCACCTCGATGCTCGGGTTCACGTGCCCCGGGGCCGCGATGGAGAACATGGCGATATGGGCGCGCTGCGATTCGGTCATGACGCGAGACTAAGCGAGACGATACGTCTCGTGCAACCTGCTTTCCGGTGTCTCCCGACCGCCCCCACGCTCCCCCGTCAGCGCTGATAGCGCGCGAGCACCAGATTTCCGTCCTTCACCAGCCGCTCCTTCAGCTCCTCCTCGTTGATCGCGCCGCTGTAGTACTCCTGGTACGCCGGTGTCGCGACCTTGTCCTTCCACTCCGGATAACCGCGCACCGACTGCGCAGGCGCCGGGCGCAGATCACGGGCGAGGGCCGCGCCGGTCGCCCAGCCGTCCTTCTCGGTGTGCAGCGCCGGGTCCTTCAGCGCTTCCGTCCCGGTCGGCAGCATCCAGTCGCCCTTCGCCAACCGGACCATGTTCTGCGGCCGCAGCATGAAGTCGATGAACTGCGCCGCCTCCTTCTTGTGTGCGCTGTCCTTCGAGACGGACAAGGTCTGCGGACTCACGCCCTGGGCAGGCCCTTCGGGGCCCGCGGGCGCCGGCAGCACGGTCCACTCGAAGCCCTCCGGCGCCTGCTGGGCGATCTGCTGCCGGTAGGAGAAGCCCAGCGGCACCATCGCGTACCTGCCGCCGAAGAACCCCGGCAGTGCGTCGGAGCCGCCCATGCCGAGCGTGCTGCGTGAGGCGCTCCCGTCGACGTTGACCTGGTCGTGGATCGTGCCGGGGACAACGGCGTCGCCGGCGGTGAAGTCGACGGTCACCTTGCCGTCGTCACCGCGGTGGAACAGCTGCCCGCCGGCGGAGAGACCGAGGTTGAGCGTTACGGAGACGGGCTCCTTGAGCGGCCAGGCGACGCCGTACTTCCCTTTCCCCATCGTCTGCGTCAAGTCCTTGGTGACCTGACGGAACTCCGGCCAGCTCCATGGCTTGTCGGCCGTCGGGATCCGGACGTCCGACGCCTCGAGGATCTTCCTGTTGGCGATCAGGACCCGCGGTTCCTGGAGGAACGGGACGCCGTAGACGCCGCCGCCGAACGTGGTCGTCTCCCAGCTCCGCTCCGGAATGTCCGACGTGAGGCGCTCGGGCAGGAGCCCCCTCAGGTCGGCGAGGTATCCCCCGTACGCGAAGTCGGCGAGATCGTCGGAGGCGTCATGGATGATGTCGGGCGCCTCGCCGCCCTCGAACGACGTCAGCAGTTGGTCGTGAACACTGTCCCAGCTGCCCTGGACGTACTCGACCTGGACGCCGGGATGGGCCGCGTTCCACTCCTCCACCAGCTCTTTGTTGGCGTCGACGGACTCCTTCTGCCAGGCCAGCGACTGGAAGCGGAGCCTGATCGTCCCGTCGGACTCCCCACCGCCCCCGCCGCAGCCGGTGAGCAGCAGCGCGAGTGAAGCGGCGGCAGCCGTCAGCCACCTGACCCGTGCCGTCCCGCGTGCGCGCATCAGCTCTTCACCGCCCCTGCCAGCATTCCGCCCGTGATCCGCTTCTGGATGACCGCGAAGATGACGAGCGAGGGAATCGTCGCGAGGAAGGCGGCGGCGGCGAGCGGCCCGAGGTCGGCCACGCCCTCCGCGCCGATGAAGTGGGTGAGGACGACCGGCAAGGTCTGCTTCTCCGGGGTCTTGAGCAGGACGAGGGCGAAGAAGAACTCGTTCCAGGCGGTGATGAACGCGAACAGCGCGGTGGCGACGATGCCGGGTGCCAGCAGCGGCGCGGTGACAGACACGAGCGTACGGAGTCTGCCGGCGCCGTCGACCGCCGCCGCCTCCTCCAACTCGCGCGGCACGGCCCGCACGTACCCCACGAGCATCCACAGGGCGAAAGGCAGCGACCAGACGACGTACACCATGATCAGGCCGAACAGGGTGTTGATCAGATGGAGGTTCTTCAGGATCAGGAAGAGCGGGATGATCACCAGGACGAACGGGAACGCCTGGCTGACGACCACCCATCCGGTCGCCGCGGTCGTGAGCCTGCTGCGGTTGCGGGCCATCGTGTAGGCCATGGGGGTCGCGATCACCACGGCGATCAGCGCGGCGGCGAGGGCCGCGAGCAGGCTGTTGCCCGCGGCCTGGAGCAACGGCTGCTCGTCGAACGCCTGCCGGAAGTTGTCGAGGGTGGGGTTCTGCGGAATCCACGTGGGATGCAGGGACCCCAGCTCGCGCGGCGGTTTGAAGGCGGTCGAGATCAGCCACAGAAACGGGAAGGCGAGGAAGACCAGGTAGGCGAGGAGCGCCAGATACTGCCCTGCCCGCCCTGCCCTGCCGGTGCGAAGGGCCGTCATGCGTCCTCGCCTCCCTTGAGCCGTCCCACGAGATAGAGGGCGAGCATCAGCGAGATCACCGCGACCATGATGCAGCCCATCGCCGCCGCGTACCCGAACTGTCCGTAGCGGAAGGCCTCTTCGTAGGCGAAGAGCATGGGCAGCCGGGTCCGCCCGCCGGGCCCGCCGTTGGTGAGCACGTAGACCAGGGCGAAGGAGTTGAAGTTCCAGATGAAGTTGAGAGCGGTGATGGCGAGTGCGACCGGCTTGAGCGCCGGCCAGGTGACGGTCCGGAACCGGCGCCATGCGCCCGCGCCGTCAAGGGCCGCGGCCTCGTGCAGCTCGTGCGGAGTGTTCTGCAGGCCGGCGAGCAGGGCGACCGTGGTCTGCGGCATGCCCGCCCAGACCCCGACGACGATCACCGCCGGCAACGCGGTGGCGAGCCCGGTGAGCCAGTCCCGGCCGTCGCCCAGGCCCAGATCGCGGATGGTCTCGTTGAGGAGGCCGGCGTCCGGGTTGTAGACGAGCCGCCACATGATGCCGACGACGACCTCCGGCATGGCCCACGGAATGATCGCGAGCGCCCGGGCGAGCCAGCGCAGCCGCAGCTGCTGGTTGAGCAGCAGGGCAAGCCCCAGCGCGAGCAGGAACTGCGGGACGGTCACACCGACCGCCCACAGCAGGCCGATCCTGAACGAGTCCCAGAACAGCGTGTCGTGGAGGAGGTCCTGGAAGTTGAGCGTGCCGATCCACTCGATGGGCTCGGTGCGCCCGGCCTGTGCATCGGTGAAGGCCAGCGCTATCCCGTAGAGCAGGGGACCGACGCTCAGCACCAGGATCGGAAGCAGCGCGGGAAGGACCAGGAACCAGGCACCGAGGTCCATGACCCTTGTCCGGGCCGTGCCCTTCCCGGGCTGTCCGCCGGCCGGCTCTCCGGTGTTCTTCCCGGACCGCGCCGTTGCGGTCGCCGATGTCACATTCGACTCCTTCGGGCGGCTGGTCAGGACAGTCCCCGGACGCCCGGCGGCCTGGCGTCATGGTGCTGACGAGCTGTCGGTTCGTCAAGACGACCTGCATGGATGCGAAACTTTGTCGGGTTCACGACGGTGCTGGGAGAGGACGATGGACGAGACACGGGCACGTGAGGTGCTGGCGGAGGCCGGGCTGCCGGCCGACGCGCCGCTGCTGGCGCTCGGTGAGAACGCCGTGTTCGCGGCGGACAAGGTGGTGGTCAAGGTCGGCCGGGACGCCGAGCTGCTGCCGCGTGCAGAGCGTGAACTGGCCGTCGCCGCCTGGCTGGAGGCCGCGGACGTGCCTGCCGTGCGGGCAGCGGAGCCCGTGCCACGGCTGGTCGCCGGACATCCGGTGACAATGTGGCACCGGCTCCCGGACGCCCTACGGCCCGCGCGGCCCGCCGACCTCGCGCACCTGCTGCGGCTCGTCCATGCACTGCCGTCCCCTCCCTTCGAGCTGCCCCGCCGGGATCTGCTCGGCGGTGTCGAGCGCTGGCTGCGGCTGGCCGGCGACACGATCGACCCGGCCGACGCCGCCTTTCTGCGGGCACGTCGCGACGGTTTCGCCGACGCGGCGGCCGCGCTCACCCCCCATCTGCCGCCGGGCCCCATCCACGGCGACGCGCTCCCCCGCAATGTCCATGTGGGCCCGGACGGCCCCGTCCTGGTCGACCTGGAGACCGTCTCGTCGGACCTGCGCGAACACGACCTGGTGGTCATGGCCCTCTCCCGCGACCGCTACGGCCTCGATCCGGCCGCTTACGACTCGTTCACCGCCACCTATGGCTGGGACGTGCGCGCCTGGGACGGCTGCGCGGTGCTGCGGGGCGCCCGCGAGACCGCCAGCTGTGCCTGGGTCGCGCAGCACGCCCCGTCCAACCCCGGGGCGCTGGCCGAATTCCGACGCAGGGTGGCATCCTTGCGGGACACCGACCCCGAGGTGCGCTGGTACCCCTTCTGACGACGCGAGTCGGCACGCACCATGGTCTGCCCCCGCACCGCCGCGCAAGGTGACCTGCCCGCCGGGCCGGTGTGTTCAGCCGGCGACCGGCGCGAGCTCCCGCAGCGGCCACGAGGCGTCGACCACCGCGTCGGGCGTGCCCTTGCGGCGCAGAAAGCCCTGGAAGTCGGCCGCCCACTGCGCGTACCAGGCGACCTGCTGCTGGTGCAGCTCCGCCACCGCGAGGCCCGCCACCGTGGCGTGCCGCTCCGCTATCGCACAGGCGACCAGCACCGCGGCGTGCGCGTCCGCGTCGGCATGGTGGGCGCTGTCGAGGGCCACCCCGTACTCGACGCAGACCGCTTCGAGCGTGCGCTTCCCCTTGCGGTAGCGGTCGACGGCCCGGTCGATCGTGTACGGGTCCACGACGGGGCCGATCGGCCTGCCGCCCAGCCGCTCGTCCAGAGACGGCAGGTTGTGCCGCCGCAACTCGGCGGCCAGCAACGTCAGATCGAAGGCGGCGTTGTATGCGACGACCGGAACGCCCTGCCGCCAGTGACCGGTCAGCGTCCCGGCGATCTCGTCGACCACCTCACGGGCGGGGCGGCCCTCGGCGGCGGCCCGCTCGTTGCTGATGCCGTGGATGGCGGAGGCCTGTGCCGGGATGCTTATCCCCGGATCCGCCATCCAGCCGTGCCTGCGCACCGGCTCCCCGGCCCGCAGCTCGACGACGGCGGCCGTCACGATGCGTGCGTCGAGCGGATCGGTGCCCGTCGTCTCCAGATCGAAGCCGACCAGCAGCTCGCGGTGCCAGGACATGCGTGCCCCCTTCTCAGTGGTGCGGTGGTGCTTCCCCCAGTTGACGACCACTCTCGCACGCACCACTGACAGCGGGTTCGGCCGGTGGTTCGGGCCGCGGTTCGGGCGGCGGTCCCGACCGGACGTCGATCCGGGACATCCGGGACACCGATCCGGACACTGATCCGGGACGTCGATCCGGGACATCGATCCGGTGGCTGCGCGAGCGGGTTCTCAGGACACCGGACGCGAGTCGGCCCAGACCGACTCGAACTCCTCTCGGTATGTCTGGAAAAGACCCGATTCTCCGTCCTGGCCCGCGCGTACGACCGACCGCCCGGCGCCCCGCAGCACCAGCACGGGCGCCTCCATGCCGCGTGCACGGCGCAGATAGGACTGGACGACGGCGAGACCGTCGGGGCCGTCGCCGTCGACGAGGTAGGCCGTGAAGCGCGGGGTCTCGTCGAAAACCTGTATCTCGAAAGCTCCGGGGTCCCGCAGCCGGGAGCGGACCCGGCGCATGTGGAGGATGTTCATCTCCACCGTTCGGCTCAACTCACCCTTCTTGATACCGAGTTCGCGCTCGCGCCGCTTGACGGCGCTGCTCGCCGGATTGAGGAAGAGCAGCCGGACCCGGCAGCCCGACTCGGCGAGGCGGACCAGCCTGCGGCCCGAGAAGTTCTGGACCAGCAGGTTCAGTCCTATGCCGATCGCGTCGACGCGCCGCGCCCCGCCGAAGAGGTCCTCCGCGGGCAGCTGGCGCTGGAGCCTGACGCGGTCGGGATGGACAGAGACGACGTCCGCGTACCGGTCCCCGACCAGGTCCTCGACCGCGTCGACCGGGAGCCGGTCGGCGGAGGGCACACCAGCGCCGCTGCCGAGTATCTCCAGCAGCCGCGCGGAGGCACGCTCGGCCTGGGCGAGCACCGCCTCGTTCAGCGCGCGGTTGCGGGAGACGACGTTGCGGGCGACCTCGAGCTCGTCGAGAGCCAGCTCGACGTCCCGCCGGTCGTCGAAGTACGGCTCGAAGCAGGGCCAGTGCTGGACCATCAGCTCCCGCAGCTGCGGGAGGGTGAGGAAGGACAGAACGTTGTCGTCCGCCGGGTCCAGCAGATAACCCTTGCGGCGGGAGACCTCACGCACCGCGACGGCACGCTGCACCCACTCGTGACCCGCCGGGCCGGCCGCGGCGACCACCCATTCGTCGCCGTGCACCGGCTCGTAGATGGGGCGCAGCACGGCGGCCACCACCGCCCGCAGCCGTTGTTCCACCAGATTCAGCCAGATGTAGGCGCGCCCGGCGCGCTGGGCGCGTGTGCGCACCTCGCTCCACGCGTCGGCGCCCCAGTCCAGCTCGGCCCCGATCTCCATCGGCCGCGCGAGCGAGACCGCTCCTGGCGGGACCTCGGCGGAGTCTCCCCCCTCGTGACCCGCGTCACCGGGGGGTAGCTCCAGCCCTCCCGAGCTCACCCGCGCACCGCCTTCCCTGCCCCCTCCAACGATCAAGGAAGCCTACTCCGCGGCGGGAGGCGGTGCAGCAGGTTGAGCCGGGAGTTTTCTCAACTCCCGTGGCCGTGTTGACCGTTCTGATCGGTGAGATCGGCCGGAGTGAGGGGATTCATAGCGGTCACGTCCCTGGGGGCGAGCTGGAAGCCCTGCCAGTGGACCGGCATGGGCTGCTGGTCCTCGTCCCGGGCGATGTGGTGGAACCCGATGTTGACCCAGGTGATCGGATTGACGAGGTTCTCACCATTGACCCATTTGTCCACGCTGTCGCCGCCGCGCGCTCCGCAGTCGTGGATGTTGTTGCTCGCGAACTGCTCGCAGGCGCGGTTCTGGGTGAAGTAGACGTCGTGCCGGGTGAAGCCGCGTCCCGCGTGTGTGGCGGAAGCCCCGGGCACGATCTCGTAGGAGCGTGCGTGGCCGTCCTTGTTCTTGCCCGTCGCGCTCACCACCCGCCACCAGCGCATGGTCCTGGCGTCCCCGGCGAGCTCCTTGGTGACGGGCGTCCGGGTCGTCTTCACGGTCGGGCTGCCGTCTCCGCTCGGCGGGGTGACCTTGGAGTCGTACTGCTCGATGCGCCCCTTGCTGCTGCCGTCGAGGCCGAAGTCCAGCCGCCAGAAGACGTTGTGGGCGTGGCTGGTGGCATAGTCACGGGAGCCCTTGCCGATCGGCCAGCCCCGGCCGTCTGCGGCGTTGTAGTCGTCGGGGGCGAGGCTGCCGGTCGCGCCGACGTCGGCCGAGATGGTGCCGTCGGAGGAGAACCGCCACTCGGTGATGTACTCGTACCAGGCGACCTTGTTGACCGTGTAGACGAGCAGGTCCTTGCCCTGCGACTGCCAGACCTTGGTCCCCTCGTCGTTGGCGAGGCGGTAGGCGTGGCCGCGGGCGCGGGTGGTGGTGCACAGGCCGTTCACGACGCCGACGTCGGGGACCTTGACCCGCCTGACCGTGCCGCCGGGGCACTCCGCGGGGGCGAGGTTCTGCAGGCCCCAGCCGAAGCCGGCGCCGGTCAGGTCGTCGTACTCGGCCTTGCCGTCGTCGTACGGAACATGGATCTGGGCGAGTTTGGCGCTGTTCAGTACGCGGATGGGGCGCCGCTCGCCCCTGGGCTGATAGCTGACCCTGTCGAGCACGAGGCCGGCGTCGGTGTCGTAGCGCCAGCACATGCGCCAGGTGGTGCCTCCGTCGAGCTTCTGCTCGACGCGGAAGGCGCTGCTGCACTCGGGCCGGGGCACCTGGGCGGCCGGGGGCGGCGTGGCCGCCGGCGCCGCGGAGGCGGGTCCGGTCGCGGCGCCGACACTGCCGAGGAGGGCGGCGGCGGCCAGCAGCGCGCCGCGCCTGCGGGCGCGCGAAGCTCTGTTCACGTGCGTGACGTGCATGAGGACGAACTCCCTCGTACGAGGTACGGCATGTGGGGAAAAGGGAACGGAGAGGGGTGAGGAGCCGGTCAGCCGACGCGGACGACGTTTCTCGCGCTCAGGTCGACGATCAGGTTCCGGATTTCGATCCAGGCGCCGTCGCGTACCTTCGCGACGAGCCGCACGCAGCGGTGCTCGCCGCACCGGGCGAGCTGCTCCGGCACGTTCGTCTCGCGGTAGGTGCGGTACACGTCGCCGTTGAACCAGAGCTGGTCCGGGTCGTCGAGCGTCCGGCCGGTCGCGTCCCTGTAGTCCGACTTCAGGTCGGCGCCGAGCGGGCTCTTCAGAATGAGCCCGAGGGCTTCGCGCAGTTCCTCCTGGTGCGGCGACGGCTGGATTCCGCGCCGGGTGCCGGTCCGCTCCACCGTGCCCGTGTCGAGATTGACGGTCCTGGTGACGAGTTCATCGGTCCGATAGTCGTAGAAGCGCACCTCTGCCCGGCGTGGCGCGGTGGTGCCGTCCGCCTCGGACGGCAGCGGCTCGGCAAGGTTGGTCGCCAGATGCTGCGGGCCCCGGCCGCCGGCCGCGTCCCGGCCGTCCTGCCGTGCGGACGCGGGCAGCGCCAGCCGCTCCGCCCGCTTCAACTCGTCGTCGGTCAGCGGATCGCCGCCCACCCCCCGTTCGCCTTCCTCCGGCGCGTCGGCGATGACGCCGGGCCGCGGGGCGTCGGCCGGTCCCGATCCGCCCGCCGCGGGGCTGCCGCCGGCCTCGGCCGCCCCTCCCGTTCCCCTGCCGGAATCGTCGGCCCCTGCGGTGTCCGGCAGCGTGA
This sequence comes from Streptomyces sp. NPDC006283, assembly GCF_040613325.1. Classification (NCBI taxonomy): domain Bacteria; kingdom Bacillati; phylum Actinomycetota; class Actinomycetes; order Kitasatosporales; family Streptomycetaceae; genus Streptomyces; species Streptomyces sp. NPDC006283. The sequence continues at coordinate 10,067 of NZ_JBEXRZ010000186.1, forward strand.
TCCCCACCATCACCGCGGTCCCTGTCACCGCGATGGCGGCACCCGCCACCAGTTTCCCCAGGTGACGGCGCACTGATTGGCGCACGTGTCCCCCGTTTCCCCCCTGTTTGTGACTGGTCACCCGGTAGGACGGTACGAAGTCCTAGGAGGTTGCCCCACTTTGGGGGAAGATCTAACCCGAGTAGCCCCCAATACCCGGATCAGAAATGGAAGAGTCCTATCTATGCAGGTCTGGCCGGGACAGGCGTATCCCCTCGGTGCCACGTACGACGGCGCCGGCACGAACTTCGCGGTGCACTCCGAGGCCGCGCACCGAATCGAGCTGTGTCTGCTCCACGACGACGGCTCCGAGACAGCAGTCGAGCTGCGCGAGACGGATGCCTTCGTGCGGCATGCCTATCTGCCGGGCATCATGCCCGGCCAGCGCTACGGCTTCCGGGTCCACGGCCCGTACGAGCCCGCACGCGGGCAGCGCTGCAACTCCGCCAAACTTCTGCTCGATCCGTACGCACGTGCGATCAGCGGCTCCGTCGAGTGGAACGAGTCGGTCTACGGCTACCACTTCGGCAGGCCCGATTCACGCAACGACCTCGACTCCGCTCCGCACACGATGACATCGGTGGTGGTCAATCCGTACTTCGACTGGGGCGACGACCGCCTGCCGCGGACCGACTACCACCGGACCGTGATCTACGAGGCCCACGTGAAGGGCCTCACGATGCTGCACCCGGAGCTGCCGCCCGAGCTGCGCGGCACGTACGCCGGACTCGCCCACCCCGCCGTGATCTCGCATCTGACGGAACTGGGCGTCACCGCACTCGAGTTGATGCCCGTCCACCAGTTCGTCAACGACCACCGGCTGGTGGACGCAGGGCTGAACAACTACTGGGGCTACAACACGATCGGCTTCTTCGCCCCGCACAATTCGTACGCCTCCTGGGGTGACCGCGGCGAGCAGGTCCTCGAGTTCAAGCAGGCCGTACGCGCCCTGCACCAGGCCGGTATCGAGGTCATCCTCGACGTGGTCTACAACCACACGGCGGAGGGCAACCACCTCGGCCCCACCCTCTCCTTCCGCGGCCTCGACAACGAGTCCTACTACCGGCTCACCGAGGACCGCCGCTACTACATGGACACCACCGGCACGGGGAACTCCCTGCTGATGCGCAGCCCCCACGTGCTGCAGCTGATCATGGACTCGCTGCGCTACTGGGTGACCGAGATGCATGTGGACGGATTCCGCTTCGACCTCGCCGCGACGCTGGCCCGCCAGTTCCACGAGGTGGACCGGCTGTCGTCCTTCTTCGACCTGGTCCAGCAGGACCCGGTGGTCAGCCAGGTGAAGCTGATCGCCGAGCCGTGGGACGTCGGCGAGGGCGGCTACCAGGTGGGCAACTTCCCGCCGCTGTGGACCGAGTGGAACGGCAAGTACCGCGACTGCGTGCGGGACCTGTGGCGGGGCGAGCCGCGCACCCTCGCCGAGTTCGCGTCCCGGCTCACGGGCTCCTCCGACCTGTACCAGGACGACGGGCGCCGCCCTCTGGCCTCGATCAACTTCACCACCTGCCACGACGGCTTCACCCTGCACGACCTTGTGTCCTACAACGACAAGCACAACGAGGCCAACGGCGAGAACAACCGCGACGGCGAGAGCCACAACCGCTCCTGGAACTGCGGGGCGGAGGGCGACACCGCCGACGAGGGTGTGCTGGAGTTGCGCGAGCGGCAGATGCGCAACTTCATCGCGACGCTGATGCTCTCGCAGGGCGTGCCGATGCTCAGCCACGGCGACGAGTTCGGGCGTACCCAAGGGGGCAACAACAACGCCTACTGCCAGGACAACGAGATCTCCTGGGTGCACTGGCCGGACCCGGGCGACGACGAGGAGGGCTCGCTGCTCGCCTTCACCAAGACGATGGTGTGGCTGCGGCGCGACCACCCCGTCTTCCGGCGGCGCAGGTTCTTCCACGGCCGGCCGGTGGAGGGGACCCACGACGAGCTGACCGACATCGCCTGGTTCACCCCGCAGGGCGACGAGATGGTCGCGCGGGACTGGCAGGCGGCGCACGCGAAGGCGCTGTCCGTCTTCCTGAACGGCCACGCGATCTCCGAGCCGGGACCGCGCGGTGAGCGGATCTCCGACGACTCGTTCCTGCTGATGTTCAACGCGAGCGCGGAGGAGCTGGAATTCACGGTGCCGGTGAGCCACGGCGAGGAGTGGCAGGTGGTGGTGGACACGGCATGCAAGGAAGGAGTGCCGCCGGGCAACGGTCCGATGGTCGCGGCCGGGGACGAGCTGCGGCTGGTGGGCCGCAGCATGACGGTGCTGCGACGGCCGGCGTAGGCGCCCCCCGCTCGGGGCACACCGGAGGGCGTTCGTCCAGGTGGGACGCCCGGACGAGTCCCCGCACCACCCGATCGGCCCACACGGTCCACCGGGCCGGGCGCAGGAACCCCTCGGGGCGGGTACGTATGTTCGCATGACGCCCACCTCCACGTACCGGCTCCAGCTCCAGCCCGGTTTCCCCTTCTCCGCCGCGGCGGAGGCCGTGCCGCACATAGCCGCGCTCGGCGTCTCACACCTGCATCTGTCGCCGGTGCTGGAGGCCGTCCCCGGCTCCACGCACGGCTACGACGTCGTCGACCACAGCCGGGTCCGCGAGGAGCTGGGCGGCGAGGCGGGACTGCGGGAGCTGTCCCGTACGGCACACGAGCACGGCATGGGGCTCGTCCTCGACATCGTCCCCAACCACATGGCGGCGGTCCCTCGCCACAACCGCGCCCTGTGGGAAGTCCTGCGGGACGGGCCCGGATCGTCGTACGCCCGCTGGTTCGACATCGACTGGGAAGCGGGCGGCGGAAGGCTGCTGCTGCCGGTCCTCGCCGGCCGCGTCGGCGACGAGACGGAGAAGATGCACGTCGAGGGCGACGTCCTGCACTACGGCGAGCAGCGTTTCCCCCTGCGGGAAGGCACGGCGGACCTGCCGATCGCCGAGCTGCTGGACGCCCAGTGGTACCGCCTGGGCTGGTGGCGGCTGGCCCGCACCGAGCTGACCTACCGCCGCTTCTTCACCGTCTCGGAGCTCATAGGTGTGCGCGTCGAGGACCCGGAGGTCTTCGACGCCACCCACAGAAAGATCGTTGGGCTGGTGCGGGACGGCGTCGTCGACGGTCTGCGGGTGGACCACCCCGACGGGGTGGCAGATCCCGAGGGCTATCTGCGCAGGCTCGACGAAGCGACCGGCGGGGACTGCTGGACCGTCGTGGAGAAGATCCTCACCGGTGACGAGCGGCTGCCGGCCGGCTGGGCCGTCGCCGGGACGACGGGGTACGACGCGCTGCGACGCCTCGACGGCTTGTTCACCGACCCGGACGGAGCGGCGGTACTCGCCGCCGACCACCGGCAGTTCACCGAAGCGGCAGAGGAACTGGGCGGCCGCTGGGACGCCACGGCGCGGCACGCCGCGCACGAGGTGGTCACCCATGAGCTGGCGGCGGAGACCGCGGCACTCGTACGGATCGCCGAACGGGCCTGCGCCGCCGACGCCCGGCTGCGGGACCACGCCCCGTGGGCACTGGGCACGGCGATACGGGAGCTGCTGGTACGCGTCCCCGTCTACCGCCCCTACGGGATCGGCGACGAGGAAGCGCTCCCCGAGGAGGCGGTCCTCGACGCGAAGGAGGCCTTCACGGTGCCGGAGGAGGCGGCGGCCGTGGACGTGGCCAGGGGCCTGGCCCTCGGGCTGCTCGGCACAGGGCCGGAGCACCAGGCCTTCCGTGCCCGCTTCGCCCAGACGGCGTCGGCGCTGCGGGCCAAGTCCTTGGAGGACAAGGCCTTCTACCGATACGGTCCGCTGCTCTCGGCGAACGAGGTCGGCGGCGACCCCGGCGATCCGGCGGTCCGCCCCGAGGCGTTCCACGCGTACTGCGCCCGTCTGGCCGCCGACTGGCCCACGACGGGGACCGTGCTCACCACGCACGACACCAAGCGCAGCGCGGACGTGCGCGCCCGTATCGCCGTGCTGTCCGAATGCCCGGAGCGCTGGGCGGACTTCCTCACCCAGATCACCGAGGAGGCGGAGAGCATGGCCGGCGGCACCGCCCCCGATCCGCAGGTCGCGTGGACGGCGTGGCAGACCGCCGTCGGGTTCGGCGTACCGGACGCCGGACGGCTGGAGACGGCCCTGCTGAAGGCGGTGCGCGAGGCGGGGCTGCGCACGAGCTGGACGGAGCCGGACGCGGCGTACGAAAAAGCGGTGTCGGCGTTCGTGGACGCGGGACCGGCGGGCCCGCCACAGCACTCGGTGGCA
>NZ_JBEXRZ010000187.1:0-14308 GCF_040613325.1 Streptomyces sp. NPDC006283
GGTCACCTTCTACATCGTCGCCGCCCTCGGCGGCCTGGGCCGAGGGCCGGCGGCGGCTGCGTGCCGCGGCGACGACGGAGCCGGGGCGGCTGCAGATCATCGGCGCCGTGCTGGCGGCGCTGGTGCTGGCGTTCGGCACGGTGGCGGCTTTCGAGATCTCGGCCCGCGAGAGCGCGGCGGACGACGTGGTGAGCCGCAGTCAGCCGCTCAGCGCCGACGCCGCCTCGATCTACCGTTCGCTCGCGGACGCGGACACGACGGCTTCCAGCGGCTTCCTGGCGGGTGCGGAGGAGCCGCGCGAGGTTGCCGAGAGGTACGACAGGGACATCGCGCTCGCGTCCCGTCTGCTCGTCAAGGCGGCCACGAACACCGACAGTTCGAGTGAGTCGGGCCGGCAGATCGCCCGGCTGAACGAGGCGCTGCCGCGCTACACGGGCCTGATAGAGACCGCGCGGGCCAACAACCGGCTCGGCCGGCCGCTGGGCGGCGCGTATCTCCGCTTCGCGAACGAACAGATGACCAAGGATCTGCTGCCCGCCGCCCAAAAGCTGTACGACGCGGAGACGGCGCGACTCGTCGAGGACGACGAGGACGCACGGTTCTGGCCCGTCCTCTCGCTCGCGGCAGGTGCGGTGGCCGTCGGAGCCCTGGTGTGGGCGCAGCGGCGCAACTACCGCCGTACGAACCGCGTGTTCAACCATGGCCTGCTCGCGGCGACCGCGGCGACCACGGTGGTGCTGCTGTGGCTCGCCGTGGGACACACGGTGGCGCGTGCACAGCTGAACGACGCCGAGGCGCACGGCCAGCAGTCCCTCAAGGTCCTCAACGACGCGCGGATCAACTCCCTGAAGGCCCGCGCCAACGAGAACCTCACCCTCGTGGCGCGAGGCGCCGTGCTGACCAACGACGGCAAGAGCGACAAGTACGAGACGGACTACGCGAGCGGCATGAAGGAGCTCGGCGAGCAGCTGCAGAGGGCGGAGCGGCTGGCCGACGACGGCGAGGGCCGCGAGCCGGTCGAGGACGCCGCCGAAGGCGTGACCGAGTGGCAGGAGCGCCACAAGGACGTCACCAGGACCGACAGGGCAGGCGACTACGACGGCGCGGTCCGGAAGGTCGTCGGGGCCGAGGGCTCCACGGGCGAGTCGTTCGACCGGGTGGACGCGGCTCTGGAGAAGGCGCTGGCGCACGAGCAGCGCGAGTTCACCCGGGCCGCCCGGGACGGACGCGGGGCGCTGGCAGGGTTGCCGATCGGGGCGGCCGCCCTGGGCGTGCTGGGTGCCGTGGGCGCGATCGTCGGTATCAACCGCAGGCTGTCGGAGTACCGGTGAGAGGGGGAGCGATGACGGACACCAGGACGCGTCCGGGCCGCCGGCGCGGGCTGCGCGGCTGGGGCGGTGTCGCGGGGATGGCCGCCGCCTGCGCGCTGACCGCCGCCGTCACCCTGCTGCCGCTGTCCCGCGGCGGCGCCGACGCCCTGACGGAGCCCCACGGCCAGGGCGTGGCCTCGGCCGTGCCCGTGAAGGCGGACACCTGTGAGGACCCCGAGGCCTCTCTGACGCCGTCCACCGCCGACGGGCCGACCATCGACGCCATCAAGGAGCGGGGCAAGCTGGTCGTCGGTGTCGACCAGAACAGCTACCGCTGGGGGTACCGCAATCCGGCCGGCCGCGGCCTCGAAGGCTTCGACATCGACCTCGCCCGGGCCATCGCCGAGGACATCCTCGGCAGCCCGGACGCCGTCATCTTCCGCGCCATCCCCACCAACCAGCGCATCGCCGCCCTGGAGAACGGCACGGTCGACATCGTGGTGCGCACGATGACGATCAGCTGCAGCCGTATCAAGCAGGTCGCGTTCTCCACGGCGTACTTCCAGGCGGGCCAGCAGGTGCTCGCGCCGAAGAGCTCCGAGATCACGGGGTACGACGAGTCGCTCACCGGCAAGCGGATCTGCTCCGCGGAGGGCTCGACCGCCTACGAGGCGCTGGAGAAGAACAGCTTCGGCGCGACCTTCAAGGACCAGCACGACGGGCAGAGCGCGGACGAGGACGTGTACACGGTGCCCAACCAGCTGGACTGCCTGGTCAGGCTCCAGCAGGGCCTGGTCGACGCGATCGTGACGGACAACGCCCTGGCGGCCGGCCAGGCGGCGCAGGACCCGGCGGTCGAACTGAAGGGCGATGCGCCCTTCACCACCGAGTACTACGGGGTGGCCACCAAGCTCGGCAACGACGACCTGGTGCAGCGGGTGAACCAGGTCCTGGTCGACTACCGCAAGGGCGCCTGGAAGAAGGCGTACGACAAGTGGCTGGCCGCCGACCTGCCGGGCATAGCCGGCCCGCCGCAGCCCAAGTACCGGGACGGGTAGACCGAAGGACCCGCGGGCGAGTGCGGCACACAGGCGCTGCAAGCACCACAAGAGCTACAGGCAGCACAGATGGCACAGACGGCACAGCGGAACGGAGAGGTGATCGATGGGCGTCGCGGGACCCCTCCCCGGCTCGGCGGGGAGACCGCACGGGCCGGTGATGGACCGGGACGAGGTGGACCGTGCGCTGGCACGGCTCGATGCCGAGCACGAGGCGGTCGAGACCTCGCTGCTGGCGCTGCAGGACCACGCGGGCCGCAGGCTGCTCGAAGGCGCCGGGCTGACCGGTGCCACCAAGGACCGCTGGGCCACCACCGACCAGCAGATCACCCTGCTGTGGGGCTACTTCGACGCCTATACCGCCGCCCTGCACGACATTCGCGAGCTGCGCGCCCGCCGGCGATGGTCCAGCCGTGAGGACCTGGCCGAGCTGACCGAGCGGCTGCGTGGGCGCAGCGTCACCGTGGCGAGCACGGCCGCCCACGCCGCGCCGCAGATCACCGGGCCCGCGAAGCTCTCGGAGGAGTTCAGCCTCGAGGAGCTCGTCGCCCGGATGAACGACCTGTACGCGTCCTCCCTGGACGTGGTGGTCGCCGCGGACGTGGTGTGGTCGGCGCTGCCCGCCCGTATCGATCTGCTCTCGGCCGAGCTGCAGCGCACTCGTTCCCTCGCGCACTCCGTCGGTGTACGGCCGGGCGAGCACCCGTCCGGTGACGAGCTGGAGTCCATCACCCACGAACTGTCCGCGCTGCGTGCCCAGGTGGTGTCGGACCCGCTCGCCTTCTGGCAGCCGGCGGCAGGCAGTTCCGCGCCCGGCGGCGGACGCCCCGACACCGAGCGCTACGACCGGGCGGCGCGCGCCCTGGAGGACGTGCGCCGCGAGATCGAGGCCGTCCTCCAGGTCCGGCAGGATTCGGAGGAGCGGCTGCTGCGGCTGCGGGACGTGCTCTCACGCGCCGACCGGACCCTGACGGAGGCCCGGGCGGCGCGCGGCGAGGTCCTCGCGAAGATCGCCGCGTCCGAGGTGCCCGCCGTCAGCGGACCGCCGACCGCGTTGCAGGAGCGCCTCGCCACGGCCGCAGAGCACCGCCGCCACGCACGGTGGCACAGGCTGTCGCCTCTGCTCGAGTCGCTGGAACGGGAGGCCGAGGACGAACTGCTGCGGGCGCGCGAGTCGTTGACGGCCGTCACCGCGCCGCTCGCGATCCGCGCCGAGCTGCGCGGCCGGCTGGACGCCTACAAGGCGAAGGTCGCCCGGCACGGCATGGCGGAGGACCCGCTGCTGATCGAGCGGTACGACGCAGCGCGCCGCATGCTGTGGAGCGCGCCGTGCGATCTGCGCGCCGCCGAGCAGGCGGTCCTTCGCTACCAGCACGCCGCGGCGGAGGTCCTGACGCCCAGAGCGGCCGGACCGGAGTCGGGGCCCACCGACCGCAGGGGGGATTCATGAGCGGGAACAAGAACTGCCAGCGCCCCGGTTGCGAGGGCTCGTACGAGGACATGGGCAGCGGCGAGCTGTACTGCGACACCTGCGGTCTGGCGCCGGTGGTGTCGCCCACCGGCATGGTCTCGTCGCCGCCCACCGGCATCGCGGGCGGCGGCCGGGGCTCTTCGTCGGCGCGTGGCAGTTCCCGCTCCTCGCGGGCCTCGTCGCGTTCGGCGTCGTCGCGCCGCTCGGTGTCGGGGCGGCTGTCGCGCACGCTGTCCGGCAGCAGCACCTCCGCGCGGTCGGTCTCGGTCCGCAGCTCGGGTTCCTCGACGGCCTCTTCGGCCCGCAACCGGCTCGGTGCGGGGCTGGTCGCCGTGCCGGACGTGCCACGCCCCGACCCGCGCTCCGCGGTCATGGCGAACCCGCAGGTGCCGGAGCGCAAGCGGTTCTGCTCACGCTCCGACTGCGGCGCGCCCGTCGGGCGGGCGCGCGGTGACCGGCCGGGCCGCACGGAGGGCTTCTGCACCAAGTGCGGGCACCCGTACTCGTTCGTGCCGAAGCTGAACGGCGGCGACATCGTGCACGGCCAGTACGAGGTCGTGGGCTGTCTCGCGCACGGCGGCCTGGGCTGGGTCTACCTCGCCGTGGACCGGGCGGTCTCCGACCGGTGGGTGGTGCTCAAGGGCCTGCTGGACACCGGCGACCAGGACGCGATGGCCGCCGCGATCTCCGAACGCCGTTTCCTCGCCGAGATCGAGCACTCCAACATCGTCCGGATCTACAACTTCGTCGAGCACCTCGACCAGCGCACCGGGTCCCTCGACGGCTACATCGTCATGGAGTACGTGGGCGGCAAGTCGCTCAAGGAGATCGCCAACGAGCGGCGCGGGCCGGACGGACGGCGCGACCCGCTACCGGTCGACCAGGCCTGCGCGTACGGCATCGAAGCGCTGGAAGCTCTCGGCCATCTGCACAGCAGAAACCTTCTGTACTGCGACTTCAAGGTCGACAACGCCATCCAGCAGCAGGACCAGCTCAAGCTGATCGACATGGGCGCGGTCCGCAGGATGGACGACGACGAGTCCGCGATCTACGGCACGGTCGGCTACCAGGCCCCCGAGGTCGCGGAGGCCGGCCCGTCCGTCGCCTCCGACCTCTACACGGTGGCGCGGACGCTGGCCGTGCTGACCTTCGACTTCCAGGGCTACACGAACGTCTTCGTGGACAGCCTTCCGGACCCGGAGAACATTGAGGTCTTCGCGACCTACGAGTCGTTCTACCGGCTGCTGGTGCGGGCCACGGACCCGGACCCCGCCCGGCGGTTCGCCTCCGCGCAGGAGATGGCCGAGCAGCTGACGGGCGTGCTCAGGGAGGTCGTCGCCATGCAGACGGGCCGCCCGCGGCCCGCCCTGTCGACACTGTTCGGCCCGGAACTGCGCGTGACGGACACGGAGTTGTTCGCCGAGCTGACCGAGGACGTGTCGAGCCTGGGAGTGCGGGCCGCCGCGCTCGGCAAGCGCGGTGCGGCGGGGCACGTCCCCGCGCAGGCCACCGCACCGCACGCGGCCGGCGGGCCGCGGCCGCCGGGACCGCCGGGCTCTGCCGGGACCGCGCCGCATGCGGCCGTCCCCACGCCCCGTTCGCCCGCAGGTCTCCTGGCCGGCCCGGCACCGACGGCCCTGTCGCTCGCCCCGCATCTCGCCGTTCTCGACACCCGGGCGGCCTCGCTCGCCCTGCCGGTGCCGCGCGTCGACCCGACCGATCCGAACGCGGGCTTCCTGGCCGGACTGATGGCCTCGGCTCCCGCCGAGCTGGTCGCGGCACTGCACGCGGCGGCCGCGAGCTCGCCGGAGACCCGGCTGCGGGAGCTGCGGGCGCGCCTCGAGATGGGCGACCTGACCGCCGCGACAAGAGAGCTCGCCACGATGGAGCAGCAGCAGCCGGACGACTGGCGGGTCGTCTGGTACCGCGGCGTCACCTCGCTGGTGACCGGCGCCCACGAGGCCGCGGCGCTGTCCTTCGACGCGATCTACGACGCGTTCCCCGGCGAGCCGGCGCCCAAGCTGGCCCTCGGCCTGTGCGCGGAGGTGCTCGGCCAGCTGGACAACGCGGCGGACTACTACCGGCTCGTGTGGACGACCGACCCGAGCCATGTGAGCGCGGCATTCGGGCTGGCCCGGGTGCAGCTCGCGTCGGGCGACCGGGCCGGGGCGGTCGGGACCCTGGAGTCGGTGCCCGAGTCGTCGATCCACTACACGGCGGCGCGGGTGGCCGCCGTACGGGCAAGGCTGCGGCGGCGCGCCGCGCACGAGCCGTTGCTGGAGGACCTGTCGGCCGCCGCCGCGCAGGTGGCGGCGCTGGCGGACTTCGGCCTGGACGCGGTGCGGCGCGAGCAGTTGTCCACAGAGGTACTCGGCACGGCACTCGACTGGGTACTCTCCGGAAGTCCCGGAAGCGGGTCGTCCGTTCCGATCGCACCGAGTGCACCTACCGTGCTTCTCGGCAGCGCGCTGGACGAACGCGGCCTGCGCTTCGGACTGGAACGTTCCTTCCGGGTGCTCGCCCGGCTCGCCCAGCGCGGCGAGGAGCGGATAGAGATGGTGGAGCGGGCGAACCGCTACCGCCCCCGGACGTGGGTGTGATTGATGGCGCAGAAGCACCAGCCGGCTGCCGGGTCGACCTGCCCGGGCTGCGACGAACCTCTGGAGCCCGCCGACCGGTTCTGCGGGGCGTGCGGGTACGACCTGTCGGCCGTGCCCGCCGTGTCGCCTGACCGCCCCACCGTGGCCATCGGCACCCGCGTCGAGTGGCCGGCCGCGACCGGCACCGACACTGTGGGCACGCCCACCCCGACCCAACGCGCCGCCGATGTGCCGGGCACCGACTCCGACGGCGGCGAGCTGACGTTGCCGGACGCGGCTCCCGGCGTACCGCCACAGCCCTCGCATGCCCCGACGGTCGGCGTGTCCGGTGGCGGGAACCAGCGGCCCGCCGGCGAGCCCGGCGCAGCCTCGGGGCAGGCAGGTGGGCCGGTCCGGGCCGCCGGCGCACCGCCCGCCGGGGGCCCGGCGGGACACGCCGGCAGCGGCCACGGCTCGTTCTCCGGGCCGGGCGCCGGGCCCGGCTTCGCCCCGGACCACGGACACGAGCGGCCGGCGGCCGAAGGACCCCCGGTCCCGGCCGCGGGACCGGCAGCCGGAGCGAGCGCGGTACCGGCAGCGGGAGCGCAGCCGCAAGGGGCCACCGGCCGCGAGGACCACGAGCGCGCCGGCGACGGCGTGAGCCCTGCCGCGGCCGCGGGGCCCGGCCCTGTCCCCGGCGGCGGCCAACCGCCCGCTTCCGGCATGCGGTTCGACAACCCGCCCTCCGGCGACTTCGAGCTCGCCGCGCCCGTCCCCGGCGCCCCCGACCCCCGCGCGGCAGCCGCGCAGCCTGCTCCTCCCCCGGCGCCGCAGGCCGCGGCCAAGGTCTGCGTGGCCTGCCGCGCCGGCCGGGTGGACGACGACGGCTACTGCGAGAACTGCGGCCACGCCCAGCCCCGCGAACGCGACCACATGGAGCAGGAACTCGGCTCGGTCGCCGCGGTCAGCGACCGCGGCCTGCGGCACCACCGCAACGAGGACTCGTTCGCCGTCTCGTCCACCGCCCTGCCGGACGGCTCGCCGGCCGTCGTCGCCGTCGTCTGCGACGGCGTCTCCTCGGCGACCCGCCCCGACGAGGCGTCGGCGGCGGCGGCGAGCGCGGCCAACGAGCGGCTGCTCGCGGCGCTGCCCCGCGGCACCCACCCCCAGCAGGCCATGCACGAGGCGATCGTCGCCGCCTCGGAGGCGGTCAACTGCCTGGCCGAACAGCCCGCTTCGAGCGAGGGCGACGATCCGCACCGCCACCAGAACGCGCCGGCCTGCACGATCGTCGGCGCGGTGGCAGCGGGCGAACTGCTGGTCGTCGGCTGGGTCGGCGACAGCCGCGCCTACTGGGTGCCCGACGACCGTTCCGGACCGCCCGCGCGGCTGACGGAGGACGACTCCTGGGCCGCGCAGATGGTGGCCGCCGGTCTGATGAACGAAGCGGAGGCGTACGCGGACGAGCGCGCCCACGCGATCACCGGCTGGCTCGGCGCCGACGCGTACGAACTGGAGCCGCACACCGCGGCGTTCAAGCCGGACCGTTCCGGCGTGGTCGTGGTCTGCACAGACGGGCTGTGGAACTACGCGGAGGGCGCGCAGGACATGGCCCGGGCCATCCCTGCCGACGCCGCGGAACGGCCGCTGCACAGCGCGCAGATGCTGGTCGGCCACGCGCTCGACGGCGGGGGCCACGACAACGTAACAGTGGCGGTGCTGCCGTTCACCGTTCCGGAGCAAGGGGCAGGATCGGCCTAGACATGGCTTGAACCGACCACTGCTGTCCGCCGCTGCCTGCTCTCGTCAGCCCCTGCCCACCCCTGCCCGTGCTGTCACTTCGCTCTGCCCGTGGAGCCGGGCAGGGTCACAAGGAGCCGATCAGATGGCCGTTTTCTCGAAGTCCCAGGTGCCGCAGTTCTCGGTCGAGGTGTATCAGAACGAATACCTCCCGGAAGGCGGCCGTGAGGTGAACGCGATCGTCACGGTCACCTCCACGGGCGGCGGCACCACCGGTGGGGCGCCCTTGCACGGAGCCACCGCGTCGCCTTCCGCCGTGCCGGGCCCGCGGTCCGGCGCCGGCGTGGTGATCATGGTCGACTGCTCCGGTTCGATGGACTACCCGCCGACGAAGCTGCGCAACGCGCGGGAGGCCACGGCCGCCGCGATCGACACCCTGCGCGACGGTGTCGCCTTCGCCGTTGTCGCGGGCACGCACAAGGCGCTCGAAATCTATCCGGGCGGCGGGCGGCTCGCAGTCGCGGATCCGGCGACCCGTGCCCAGGCCAAGGACGCGCTGCGGGCGCTCACAGCCGGCGGCGGCACAGCCATCGGCACCTGGCTGCGTCTCGCCGACCGGCTGCTCTCCTCCTCCGACGCGGCGATACGGCACGGCATCCTGCTCACCGACGGCCGCAACGAGCACGAGTCGCCACAGGATCTGCGGGCCGCCCTCGACGACTGCGCCGGCCGCTTCACCTGTGACGCCCGCGGGGTCGGCACGGACTGGGAGGTCAAGGAGGTGACCGGCATCGCGTCCGCGCTGCTCGGCACGGCGGACATCGTGGCCGATCCCGGCGGCCTGTCTGCGGACTTCACACAGATGATGGAGAACGCGATGGGCAAGGCGGTGGCGGACGTGGCGCTGCGGCTGTGGACCCCGGTCGGTGTGGAGATCACGTTCGTCAAGCAGGTCGCGCCGACCGTCGAGGACCTCAGCGGGAGACGCACCGAGGCGGGACCGCGGGCCGGTGACTATCCGACCGGCTCCTGGGGCGACGAGTCCCGCGACTACCACATCTGTGTGCAGGTGCCGCAGGCCGGAATCGGCCAGGAGATGCTGGCGGCCAGGGCCTCGCTGATCATCCCGGCGGCGGACGGCGGCGCTCCCGAGGTGCTGTCGCACGCACTCGTCCGGGCGGTGTGGACCGACGACATGGCGGCCTCGACCGCCATGAATCCGCAAGTGGCGCATTACACAGGACAGGCCGAGCTGGCGCAGGTGATCCAGCAGGGGCTGGAGGCCCGCAAGTCGGGCGATTTCGACGGGGCTACAGCAAAACTGGGCCGCGCGGTGCAGCTCGCGGCGCGTTCCGGAAACCAGGACACTGCGAAACTGCTTTCGAAGGTGGTCGACGTCGTCGATGCGGCGACAGGTACTGTGCGACTGAAGGCGAAGGTCGCGGACGCGGACGAGATGACTCTCGAAACGCGCTCCACCAAGACGGTTCGCGTCAAGAAGTAAGCACGCATGAGCACGAAGTGAAACGGCCCTGGGGCCGGACGAAGGAGAGGGGGACGCGCCGACATGCCGACCTGCCCGAACGGACACCAGTCGGGTTCCGACGACTGGTGCGAGGTCTGCGGCCACCGCATGGCTCCTCCCGGCGCTCCCTCGGGTGCCGTACCGCCGCCGCCACCGCCCGGTTACGGCTATCCGGGCCCGTCCGATCCGCACGCGACGGCGCAGGCCGAGCTGTGCCCGCAGTGCCGCACCCCGCGCGAGGCCATGGCGCCGTTCTGCGAGGAGTGCCGGTACAACTTCCTTACGCACACGGCGACGTCGTACACGCCGGTGGCGCCGCCGCCCCAGCAGTCGGGCGGGCTGAACCTTCCGCCGGGCTTCCAGTCCCAGCCGGGGCCGCCCGCACCGCTGCCGCACCAGGGTCCGCCCCCGCCGCACCAGGGCCCTCCTCCGCACCAGGGCCCGCCGCCGCCCCCGCAGCAGCAGCGTGATCCTTTCGAGTACCAGGGCTCGCGACCCTCCCAGATGAACCGGCCCGCCGAGCCGCTGGGTCAGGAGTCGCCCGGTGGGCAGCAGCAGCCGGGCCCCTTCCAGCCGCAGGGCGGTCCGCCGCCCCCGCCGCCGTTCCAGCAGCAGCCCGGACCGCCGGCGCCGCCGTCCTTCCAGCAGCAGCCCGGACCGCCGGCGCCGCCGGCCTTCCAGCAGCCGGCTCCGCCCGCGCCGCCGCAGCCCCAGCCAACGGGCGGCGACGACTGGATGCTGACCCCGCCGTCCCGCACCCAGTCGCCCCCGCCGCCGGGCCCGTACGATCACCAGGGGCCCCAGGGACCCCAGGGACCGCACGGCCACCAGGGACCGCCGCCGTTCCAGCAGCAGTCCGCGCCGCCGCAGCATCAGCAGGGCCCCGGTATGCAGGGCGCCCACCCCGGTCAGCCGCAGGCTCCCCGGCAGCAGTCGGCTCCGGCGGGCTGGACGGCCGTGGTCGGGCCGGACCGCGAGTACTTCCTGGCGATGATGCAGCGCAGCGGGCCGGAGGCCACCGGCCTCAACCTGCCCGCGTACTCCCCCGAGCAGCACCTGCCGCTCACCGGCGGACAGATCACCATCGGCCGCCGCCGGCAGTCCACGGGTGAGTCCCCCGACATCGACCTGTCCGTGCCTCCGGAGGACCCGGGCGTGTCTCACCAGCACGCGGTGCTGGTGCAGCAGCCGGACGGTTCCTGGGCGGTCGTCGACCAGAACTCCACCAACGGCACGACGCTCAACGGCGGCGAGGACCCGATCCAGCCGTATGTCCCGATTCCGCTGAGCGACGGCGACCGGGTGCATGTCGGTGCCTGGACGACGATCACGGTCCGCCGCGGCTGACGCCCCACCACCGCGGCGTCGGGCCGGCATCCGCATACGTGGCGCGCGCCTCTCTGTACGGGGCGCGCGCCTCGCGCGTTCAACCGTCGGTCTGCGCGAGGGGCCACACGTACGGTCCCTCGGGATCGTCCAGCCAGGCCCACTGGCGGTCGCCGCTGAGCGTGACGCCGAATCGGTTGCGCTCCGGGCGGTGCTCGCGTTCCCACAGAGACAGCGCCTCGCGCGGGTCGAGGCTGCCCGCGGTCAGGCTGAGCAGGAAGCGGAAGAGGTCGTTCTCGATCGCTCGCCTGGGCAGCCCACCGGCCCGCCCCTCCCGCGGCTGGGCACCGCCGCGCAGCGGGACGAAGAAGGCGGACGTGCGCAGGAAGCGCCCCTCCGCGCTGCGGCCTTCCGCGTCGTGGCGGACACGCAGCACGATGATGCCCGTGGACAGCGGTGCGACGATCCGCCCTTGATGGTTGCACTGCGCGGGCCATTCGGGCGGGATCGACGGCAGCGTGCAGGTCGCGATGACGCAGTCGAAAGGCGCCCGCTCAGGGCAGCCGCGTGCGCCGTCACCGGTGATCACGGTGGGGTGACGACCCGCGGTCGCGAGGTGGCTGCGGGCCGACTCGGTGATCTCCGGGTCGAGGTCGACGGTCGTGACGGCCGCGTCGCCGAGCCGGTGGCACAGCAGGGCGGCGTTGTAGCCGGTGCCGGCGCCGATCTCGAGGGCGGTGTCCCCGTCGGTGACCTCGAGCGCGTCCAGCATCAGGGCCATGAGAGAGGGCTGGCTGCTGGACGAGAACAGCTCGCCGTCACGCAGCCGTGTGGCCAGCGGCTCGTCCCGGTACGCGCCGCGCAGCCAGCGGTCGCGTTTCACGGGGTCGGGGTCCTCGCACCACAGCCGTTCGTAGCCGCCCGTCCCACCGGTGAACCGGCCGGTGAAGTAATAGGGAACGAAGAGATGCCGCGGGACCTCCTCGAACGCGGCCCGCCAGGCAGGGTCGGTGAGCCCGCCGCCGGCCACGATCCCGCGCACCATGGCCCTCCGCGCCTTCGCGGCCGGTTCGGCGAAACGGTCCACATGCTGCCCCATAGGTCCACTTTCCTGCCCGGTCGTCCGTGAAGCGAGCGTCCCGGCCGGGCCCGGGGAAGTCCTAGGACCTCTGTCTTCGGCCGGTGGGTCTGAGAGCATGGAAGGCGTGAGTGAGATTCCGCGCGGCACCCTTCAGGAGCAGACCTTCTACGAGCAGGTCGGCGGCGAGGAGACCTTCCGGCGCCTCGTCCACCGTTTCTACGAGGGCGTCGCGGAGGATCCGCTGCTGCGGCCCATGTACCCGGAGGAGGATCTGGGTCCGGCCGAGGAGCGCCTCACGCTGTTCCTGATCCAGTACTGGGGCGGGCCCCGCACCTACAGCGACAACCGGGGCCATCCGCGGCTCCGGATGCGTCATGTGCCGTTCACCGTCGACCGTGCCGCCCACGACGCCTGGCTGAAGCACATGCGCACGGCTGTCGACGAACTGGGCCTCGCCGAGGAGCACGAACGGCAGTTGTGGGACTACCTGACGTACGCCGCGGCCTCGATGGTGAACACCCCCGACTGAGCCCGCGGAGCCGTCCGCCCCGACGGTGAGCGGAATGCAGGAATCCGTCGCCGGATAACGGTCACGATCAGGTCAAGGTCGTACCGCAAGCGGTTTCCCCGAACCCATGTGCTCTGAAAGCATCCGGGAATGGCGGGCGTCGGGAGACGCCGACGGGGACGGCCGGGCGGGGGACGGGTGACGGGGTTCGTACTACTGCGCGTCAGAGCGCACCGGCTGCTGCTCTCGGCGGCCCTTCTCGCGGTCCTGCTCACCACCTGTGTGCTCGCCGCGCTCGCCGCCTTCTCCGGGTCCGTCGGGGACGCCGCGCTGCGGCACACCCTGAGCGGCAGGGACGCGGCCGCCGCCGCGCTCACCGTCAGCGCGAAAGTGCCGCCGCAGCGGCGCGAGGCGGCCGAGGAGGCCGTGGCCGCCGGCGCCCGGCGGTCCTTCGACGGTCTGCCGGTGACGGTGCGGACATTGGAGCGCTCCGGGCCGTACGCACTGCCACGCGCCCTGAAGGACCCCGGGGCTCGTAAGGGCGAGCCCGACCTCACACACTTCGCCGCCCTCGACCGCAGCCGCGTCGAACTGGTCTCCGGTGCGCTGCCGGGCCGTGCCTCCGGCAACGCCGTGCCCGTCGCGCTGCCGGAGAACGCCGCGCAGCAACTGGGCCTGAAGCCCGGCGCGCGACTCACCCTCACCGACCGGCTGACCGACAAACCGCTGGCGGTCGAGGTGACCGGCCTCTACCGGCCGGCCGACTCCGACGATCCGTACTGGCAGCTCGACAGCCTCGGCGGGCGCGGGGTGCGCACCGTCGTCTTCACCACATATGGTCCGCTGCTCACCGACCCGTCGGTCCTCGCGTCCGGCCGTGTCGCCGCCGGGGACATCGCCTGGCTGGCCACGGCCGACTTCCGCACGGTCACCACCGACCGCATCGGCGCCCTGCGTACGACGGCCTCGAGCGGCCCCAGGACGCTCACTGCGGATCCGGCGTTCGCGGGTGCCGCGACGGTGCGCACCTCGCTGCCGACGGTGCTCGCCCAGAGCGAGCGGGCGCTGCTCGTCGCCCGCTCCACGCTGGTGATCGTCGCCGTGCAGCTGGTGCTGCTCGCCGCTTACGCACTGCTCCTGGTGGCCCGGCTGCTCAGCTCGGAACGGACCGGGGAGACCGATCTGCTGCGTGCCCGCGGCGCGTCACGGGGGCGCATCACCGCGCTCGCCGCCGTCGAGGCACTGCTGCTGGCCCTGCCCGCGGCAATCGTGGCGCCGCTGCTGTCGGGGCCTCTGACACGTCTGCTGGCCGGGCACTCCACGCTCGCGAAGAGCGGGCTGCGGCTCGGCGAGGCGCCGACGGCGCAGGTCTGGCTGGTCGCGGCGGCGGTCGCCGCGTGCTGCGCCGCGGCCGTGGTGGCCCCGGCGCTGGCCGCGACGACCAGCGCGCTGCGGCTCGGACGCCTCAGCGGCGGGCCGCTGCCCGGGCCGGTGCGCGCCGGTGCGGACATCGGACTGCTGGCTGTCGCGGCGGTCGCCTACTGGCAGTTGGACCGGCAGACCGGTTCCGCCCGGGGCGGCGCGCTCAGCGGCGACCTCGAGGGCGATCTCGGCGTCGACCCGCTGCTCGTCGCCGCGCCCGCACTGGCCCTGCTCGCGGGCACCGTACTGACCCCGGCCCGAACCGACTGTCGGCGCCGTACGTCAGAC